>NZ_JVVG01000047.1:0-1035 GCF_001053265.1 Carnobacterium sp. 1290_CSPC | reverse complement strand
GGGTATAATTGCACTTTAATCGTTTTCGTTAACTGCATCTTATCACCTCTTTTCTCTTAATAAATTATACCATCTATTTAGAGAAAACATAAACAATAACCTAGTAAAATCAACAAAAAGAGCTGTCTATTTCGCTAATTCCTCCTGGGTATCAATACCTAGGTTTCCTTAGCTGACAGCTTGTAAATGAATAATGCATTGACATATATTGAAGAGCACCTAACAGAAGAAATTGACTATAGTGAAGTATCTAAAATTGCCTACTGTTCAGAGTATCATTTTAAGCGGATGTTTTCATTTTTAGCTGGCATAGGTTTATCAGAATATATTCGGAGAAAAAGACTGTCATTGGCTGCAATTGATTTGAAAGATACGAATTTAAGAATAATTGATGTAGCCGTCAAATATGGCTATAATTCGGCTGATTCATTTTCCCGTGCTTTTCATTCCCTGCATGGTATTCTCCCTTCTGAGGCAAGGAGTGAGAATACACAATTAAAAGCTTATCCACGAATGACCTTTCAATTATCAATTAAAGGAGGATGCGAAATGAACTATCGTATTGTTGAGAAAGAGTCGTTTAAGTTAGTAGGATTTAAGAAGAGAGTCCCAATTATTTTTGAAGGTGTCAATCAAGAGATTGCACAAATGAACGAATTTTTAACACCGGAGGTTATTAAACAATTAAAAGCAATCTCAAATGTAGAACCAATGGGTATTATTAGTGCTTCCACTAATTTTTCAGAAGGAAGAATGGAAGAAAAGGGCGAGTTGGATCATTACATCGGGGTAGCAATTTCAGGTGATGAAATAGCAGAATTTGATGTATTAAAAATTGATGCTTGTACCTGGGCAGTATTTGAATCGATTGGACCATTCCCAGAGACACTTCAAAATGTATGGGGTAGAATATACTCAGAGTGGTTTCCGTCTTCAAGTTATGAGTTATTTGACTATGTCAATTGGTGGAACCACCTTCGGTTGCACGGTACACTTGGCTACGAGACACCGGTTGGTTACCGTAACCAGAAATTG
>NZ_JVVG01000046.1:0-8008 GCF_001053265.1 Carnobacterium sp. 1290_CSPC | reverse complement strand
TACTAAATAACGTATTCGCGATATTTGAAATTATTTACCAACACTATTTGTAAAAGAACCGGAAAATGTTTGATTATTCGTTAATGTTACCTAAACGTACAGTATCGCGAACGATTACTAACTCTTCGTCCGTTGGAATCGTATAGATAGCAACTTTTGAATCTTCGCTAGAAATTTTTGCTTCATCACGTGTATCGTTTGCTGCTTCATCGATCTTCATACCAAAGAATGCCATGTGATCATCAATGATTTCAGCACGTGTACGTCCTGAGTTTTCACCAATTCCAGCTGTAAATACAACGGCATCAACGCCACCCATAACTGCAATATATTGACCAATATATTTACGTACTCGATCGTAGAAAATTTCTAGAGTAGTTTGCGAACGTTTATCGCCATTATCAGCTGCATCTTCAACATCACGCATATCGGATGACACACCTGATAAACCTAATAAACCAGATTTATTATTCAAAATAGAGACCATATCATCGATATCAGTAATATTCAATTTCTTCATTAAAAATTGAACTAGAGATGTATCAATATCACCAGAACGTGTCCCCATTGTAATACCTGCTAATGGTGTGAAGCCCATTGAAGTATCAACAGATTTTCCACCATCTACTGCAGTAATTGAACCACCATTACCTAAATGGCAAGTGATAATTTTTAAATCTTCAATTGGTTTACCCATTAGTTCAGCTGCTCGATTTGCTACATATCTGTGTGAAGTGCCATGTGCACCATAACGACGAGCACCAAATTCTTCATAGTACTCTAATGGAATAGAATATAAATAAGCTACTTCAGGCATTGTTGTGTGGAATGATGTATCAAAAATTCCGACAGCAGGTTTTCCAGGCAATACTTTTTGGAAAGCGCGAATAGCACGAGCCTCTGGTCCATTATGTAGAGGCGCAAATTCTGCTAAATCCTCAATCTTTTGAATTGCCTCATCATCTAATAACGTAGACTCTTTAAATATTTCTCCACCAGCTACCACACGGTGACCAGTACCAGAGATTTCATCATAGCTAGTAATAATGTTTAAAGTGCTTAATTGATTTAATAAGAATTCAATAGCTACTTCATGATCATCAATATCTTTAACATCCTCAAATTTTTGGCCTTCACCATACTTAATAGAAATGTTAGAGTTACCGATTCCAATACGGTCGATTTGACCTGACGCTACAACATCTTCGCTAGGCACTTCGTAAATTTTAAATTTTAAACTAGAAGAACCTGCGTTTACAGCAATTACTTTAGACATGCTTTCTCTCCTTTAATCTTAAATCAATATTATTTAATATACTTCATTATAACATGACATGTTTCGTTATGGTAAAGACATTTGTATTCTATTCCCTGTGAAATGCATTTTTTGCAAAGTAGCTATTTCAAAGTCTACTTCATTTTCTCAAGAAAGTTTTCAAAAGCCCCCAAGAACTTAGGCAATTCTTCCTTACTCTTCAAGTCCGGAATTTCACCAACAAGTACATTCTCACTTTGTTTAGCCTTGTCGCCCGCTTTTTGCACTAATAAAATGGCTTTTCTAGATTTCTCATTATTGAAAAGATTGCTTGGTAGCGACAGTAAAGCTTGAAAATAACCATGCTCACCAATGGCTTCAATTAAGGTCTTAATATTTTCATCTTGGACAAGGCCAGCAGGCACAATATAAATACCCCAACCATTCGGTTTCAGGTAACGTAATCCTTGTTCTACCATCAAATAATGAACAAAAGCATGTTGCCCTTCCTCACGGTTCTTCGCAGAAGAATAGGTGTCAGCTACTTCATCCACTGGATAATAGCCTAAGGGTAGGTCACCTACAATTAGATCACTTGGTGGGACAATCAGATTTTGTAATGAATCCCCTAAATATAAATTAGCTGGGATATCTTGTAGACGGGTGGAAACGTCCGCTATTGACAACATTAAGTCATCGTTATCATAGCCGAATCCTTGAATTTTATAACCAGAAGCCTTCAAAGCGTTATAAATAATGGCGTACAAGTTTCCAGTCCCCATTGTCGCATCAAAGAAGGTGATCTCAGTATCATCTGCTTTGTCAGCTAAATGCCCTTGATCTACCAGTTTAGTGGCAAAATAGCCCATTAAAACAGCGATAGCTTCAGGTGTCATATGGTAATTAGCTTGTAATTGATCAGCTTTTTCCCCTTCAATAAAGGCAAATTGAACCGCCTTACGAATGTCTTCAGCTTCGAATTCTTGGAGATTGATATTGCTATAAATCTCTCTCAATTGCTCAGCTTCTTCATCACTTGGTCGTTGGTCGATTTGTTGCACTTCGCCATCAGCAAGATTTTGCAAAGTTTCAAATAAAGCTTCTAGGTAAGAAAACTCTAGCGCTTCCTGAATCAAAATCGTTGAGTCATGCAATACACCAAATAATTGGTTGATATTTTCTACTGACATAGTACTTCCTCTCTCTCATTATCCTACTACATACCTATTTTCAACGAAGAATGGCTTCCTGTCAATCATTGCGACTATAGTCCGTCCTAAAACATACGATATGCCATCACAGATACATCCACCTTGTCTTTCTGCCTAAATAGGACCGCTAGCCTAAGCTGTTCTAGACTCATAATAGGATTTTTTTCGGGCAAAATAAAAACGCCTGAACCTTAAGTTCAAGCGCTCTTTGAATATCAAATTATTCAGCAGCTACTGGATAAACTGATACTTGTTTTTGGTCACGGCCTTTACGTTCGAAGCGAACGATTCCGTCAACTTTAGCAAATAAAGTATCGTCTCCACCGCGTCCTACGTTTACACCTGGGTAAATTTTAGTACCGCGTTGACGGTATAAAATTGAACCACCTGAAACTTCTTGACCATCAGCACGTTTAGCACCTAAACGTTTTGATTGAGAGTCACGACCATTGGCAGTAGACCCGCCCCCTTTTTTGTGGGCGAAGAATTGTAAATTAAATTTCAACATGGGATAACCTCCTCTAATATTTCGTTGTTTTGGATACATGTATAAAGTCACCGTAATTGGCTTCAACGTCTTCAGACAAGGCCAAATAGCAACTTGTTAATAACATTTGAGCAAGTTCACCCTGCTCTGTAGAGAGATCCTTGGTTAACTCAACATACAAGTAACCGCCATTTTCTTCATCGGCTTCAATAAGTGGCTCGATACTTGCCATACGTGTCAGGTTATTCACTGTCGATAAAACGACTGCGGATACTCCTGCACAAACAACATCTTGCCCATATTCACCAGCAAAGGCGTGGCCAGAAACTTCAAAGCTAACAAATTGATCTTTCTCGTCAGTTTTAAAGATTGCTTGAATCATAACATCACACTTTTAATTAAGCATTGATTGAGTCGATAACAACTTTAGTGTATGGTTGACGATGACCTTGTTTACGGTGAGAATCTTTTTTAGCTTTGTATTTGAAAGTAGTTACTTTCTTTTGACGACCTTGTTTTTCAACAGTTGCTTCAACAGTCGCACCTTCAACTAATGGTGCTCCTACTTTAACATCGTCACCACCAACAAAAACTACTTGATCAAAAGTAACTTTGTCTCCTGCTTCTGCATTTAATTTTTCAATGTAGATAGCTTGTCCAGCTTCAACTTTAATTTGTTTTCCACCAGTTTTAATAATTGCGTACATCTAACGCACCTCCTTATATAGACTTAGACTCGCCACGATACGTGGTCTTTCGACACTTAAAATACGATATCATGCGCGGTTGCAGTGTGGTGCTCACACTTTTTACAACATCATATATATTACCAAATTAACCTAACCACGTCAAGAAAATCATCATGATTAAGTTAAATAGTTGATAAAATCTAGAATTTAGCTTAGATTATTTTGCGAATTCAGTCGATGACTCAATTCTAGTTCCAATTTGTTTACCGAACTCAGTATCATGGGTAACAATCAGAATGGCTTTACCTTGGTCCTTAGATAAGGCTGTGATAAGGCCACCGATTTGATTAGCAGATTCTCTATCCAAAGCTGAAGTAGGTTCATCAAAACACAAGACACTTGGATTTAGCATTAAAGCTCTAGCAATCGCCACCCGTTGCTTTTGACCACCAGACAATGTTGATGGGAAAACATCTGCTTTATCAGATAAACCAACATCCGCTAATAGATTTTTACCATCTTCAATCAATTCTTCTTTGTTTTTAAGCCCTTGTGCTAAGGGTGCTTCAATCAGATTTTGAATCACGGTTAAATTTGGGAACAATTGATAATCTTGGAAAACCATGCCGAGTTCATTTTGATAAGCTCGACGCTCACTATTTGAACTATAGACAGCTTTAGTGCCGTTATCTTTTGATAAGACCTTACCGTTAATTTCAATCGTACCACGGTCTGCTTCTTCAAGATTGTTTATAATACGCATGAATGTCGTTTTACCCGTCCCTGAACGACCTAGTAAAATCACAACTTCACCAGGATTGATTTCGAAGTCATAATCCTTAATGACTTGGTTATCTTGATAAGATTTATTTAGTCCTGCTACTTTTAATGACATAAGATGACCTCCCTTTTACCATTTCAATTGGTTTTCAAATTTACGTAAGACAAATGTAAGAACTGCTGTCACGATTAAGTAAATCGCCCCAGCAACTAAGTATGGTACTAGAGACGCATAGGTATTAGCTGCAATATTTCCGGCTCTTAGTAACTCGCCAAGTCCGATCACATAAACTAATGACGTATCTTTTACTAGGGAAATCACTTCGTTACCAATTGAAGGTAATACAATATTAACTACTTGCGGTAAGATAATTCTTCTAAAACCACGAATTTTACCAATACCTAATACAGAAATACTTTCATATTGACCGTCCGGCACTGCTGAAATACCACCTCTAAAGATTTCTGCAAAATAAGCTGCATAGTTAATCACATATGCTAGAACAGCTGCTGGGAATCGATCCATGGCGATACCAATATATGGTAAACCGAAGAAGATCACCATCAATTGAAGCATCAGTGGACTACCACGCATGATGAAAACATAAGCTTCAATAATTGCTTGTAACCATTTTGGTCCAAACACGCGTAAGATTCCAATTAAGAAGCCAATTGGTACTGATAGAATCAATACAATGACAAATAAAAGTAGGGTTAATTTTAATCCATTTAATAATGAAGGCAATACCGTCATGACAATATTTGAAGAGCCCGTTGATTCTGAATCTTCACCGAACCATTTCGCTTCAATTTCAGCATAAGTCCCGTTTTGTCTTAATTCTTCAATACCTGCATCTACTTGCTCTTTTAATGCAGTGTCTGATTTTCTAAAACCAACACCCATCGGTTCAACAGATGTTTCATCTACAAAGTACTCATATTCATCTAAAGTCCCTTTTTGATTTAAGGTATAGCGAGAATAAATATCACCAGCATAGATCGCGTCCACACGGTCAGCATCCAAATCAGCAAACACTTCATTGTACGAAGGGTATAAGACTGGTTCATCAGCTAATTGGTTATATAAGTCATCTGGCCACTCTTGCATAAATGTTAAGGCTGTTGACCCAGATTGTGTGGCAATCGTTTTACCTGCTAAATCAGAAATTTCTTCAATACCTGAACCTTTTTTACTAATGACCATTTGTCCAGACTCAATATATGGTTCAGAGAACAAGACCATTTCTTCACGTTCTGGTGTGATCCCATAACCATTCCAGATCATATCGATATTACCTGAATTCAACTCAGTTTCTTTCATCGTCCAATCAATTGGTTGAAATTCTAAATTCCAACCATATAGGTCAGCTACTGCATTAGCTAAGTCGATATCGAAACCGACCAATTCACCTTCTCCATCACGGAAACCCATTGGCGCGAATGTATCGTCTAAACCGATAATATAAGTTTCACCACTCGTATCCTCAGATTCAGTTGCTTTTACCGATGTTTGCCCTATAGCAAATACCAGACCTATTGATAAAATAATTGATAATACAAAATTGCTAAGTTTAAATTTCTTCATTGCTTCCACCCTCCAGTTAAATAAAAAAACGTCCTTTTACACCAAACTCACTTGGTATAAAAGGACGTGAAATAAACGTGGTTCCACCTTTTTTCATAGCAATCTCACGATTACTATCTCTGCGTGTCAATACTGACACAGTGATTAACGCTCACGCACGAATTATCTTTAATAATTTGCTCTTGGGTGTGTAGATACGATTTTTATACCTATTCTCAACTTTGCTAGGCTCTCTTTAATAAAAGGCTCGTAACCTCTTCCAATCAACACTTTTCATATTTGTAAATTTATTATAATCATTTTTTAATTTTTAATCAAGTATTATTTTTCAAACCAAATAACTAATTTCTGAATTAGCCAAATAAAGATAAAACCTAAAAAGGCATTGAATAATAACGACGGAATATAGTTCTGACTTAAAAAGTAATAATAGCTACTACTATGTATATCGATTAAGTAGTATAAAGCATAGATAAAATGCGTGTACACGGTATAAACAATAAGGATCCATAACCAAATCGTATAAAAGTTCATTGGGAATTTTTTTATAACCGCCCGAGTAAGTATTACTATCATGGGAAATAAGAATAAATTAACCCCAAGTATCGAAGAATAATAAGCGTCGTATATAAAACCTATGATAATACTCACAAGGAATATTTTTGAATCATTTATTAAATAAACCGCCAATAAGGTAATCACAATCAGTGTGAATTGTGGACTGATCTGAAATTTTTCACTACCCAAACTATATGACAACATGGTCATCACGCTACCATCCAATAATAAAATAAAGAACACAAAGGTAGGGATCAAAAAATTGTTCTTAAAGAAATGTAACATACTGACCTCCCTATTCTCCTGTATCTGTAGATGCAGCGGAGGATTCAGCAGCCTGATCTTCACTATCAGCTGATGTATCACTTGAACTTTCATTCAAGGTCATGATAACCAATACTGAACGGATATCTTTGAAGTCTGCAGCAGGTTTTACTTTCACTGACTGAGATAAACCAAAGTTATCAGAAGATGCTGATGTTACTTCTCCAATGATTAAACCTTCTGGAGATACACCACCTAAACCACTTGTAGTGACCGTATTTCCTTCAGAAACTTTTGCATCATTCGGCACTTGTTTAAGGATTAATTCCTGTGTCTTTTCATCATAGTCAGATAAAATCCCAGACACGATACCATCATCCGTTTGAATACTTACAGCTACGTTCTTCATTTGATTATTCTCAGTAATCAATAACTGCACTTTTGAACTCGTAGCAGAGACTTCCGTTACATGCCCTACAAGGCCACTCTCTGTCATCACAGACATGTTCTCTTCAATACCACTATTAGTCCCTACATCGATTGTAATTGAGTCTAACCAGGTATCTGGAGATCTAGAAATAACAGAAGAAGCAATAACATTCTTACCAACTAATGAAGGTTGTAAATCAAGTAAGGCAGATAGCTCTTCATTTTCACTTTGTAATATCTCATTTTGAGCTTCCAGTTCCTCTAGTGAAGAAATTTGGCTTTTCAATCGTTGGTTATCTTCGTATGTGTTCATTAAATCGTTAATTGAATCTGTAAAGCGCATCATCGCATTCGTTGGTGTAGAAACAAATCTACCCACAACTGCGGTCACATCATTCACCCATAAAATTGGTTTGGGCATCTGTGATTGACTAAATATAGAGTAGGCAATCATACTGAATGAAGTGATGACACTAACAAGCAGGACAATTAATTTTTTATTCTCAAAAAATCGTCGCAATATTATCCATCCCTTCACTTACATATGGTATTTATTATATCAAAGTCTTAAGTTAATTTGTAATGTTTATCCATGCAAATCTATTCTTAATATTTATTTTAGGATAATCTTAAGACAATATAAAATAGAAAAACAAAAAAGAGAAGCTTTCGCCTCCCTTTTTAATTATGATGACCCGTACGGGACTCGAACCCGTGTTACCGCCGTGAAAGGGCGGTGTCTTAACCGCT
>NZ_JVVG01000045.1:0-1641 GCF_001053265.1 Carnobacterium sp. 1290_CSPC | reverse complement strand
GTAGTGAGTGCATTTACCCTTGCAGCTTTTTTTGTTGTCATTTAGCTTTTGTAAACCGACGAAATTCAAAGATATTAAAGCTCTTTGATACTTTTCAGAGGTATGATCAAACGCATTGCGTTTGTGGGTATGGGCAAAGCCCATTGTTTTTTATTTTTGTGAGCGTTAAAATGCTTGTAAAGATAATAAAGAGTAAAAAAAAGGCGTGACCGGGAAGTCACACCTTTTAAGAATAACAAAACTGGCCTTTTGTTATTCATTCATGACTGATTTTATCAAAAATCTTAGTTAAAATCTACTAACGTCCAATAGAGTGGACGAATTTTTGATTTTTACGAGTAGTAGTGAATGGATACGAAGGTATTTATTCGCTACTTTTTTTTATCTCTAAAAATTTTTTTAAGGAGATAATAATTATGTCAAAATCAAAAAATGAACTAAAAAGTGGTTTGCCCGTCTACTTGACATACGGGCAACTTAAGGAACATAACAAGAACCAACTTAGCACTTATAAATACAAGGTGAAAGCCTATAACGACGGCGTTTATAAGGTGATAGAGTATAAAAATGAGCGTTTGAAAACTAACCAAAAACTAACCAGTTTTTCTGGATCAAATTCAGACCTTTCTGAAGATGAAAAAGCGATACGTTTGGAAGAAAGTCGAAAGCAAAATTTATATAAAACTAAATCTAAATTGCGTGATTATGCTCGCAATAATTATTTTGATAAATTTTGGACACTCACCTTTGACCCAAAAAAATTTGGTAGTTCTGATAATTTACGCTTTGAAGAAATGCAAAAGTTTTTAAAACGTATGACAAGAAAATATGGAAAATTCAATTATTTAGCAGTACCAGAGCGACACAAAAGTGGAGCGATACATTGGCATATGATGACTGGGTATTTCGAGCCTGTCATAGTAGATAGTGGGCATAAATATAAAAATGTGCCAATCTACAATTGTCCTGAATGGGAATATGGATTTACAAATGTTCAAAATGTCCGCTCTAAAAAGAAAATATCTAATTATGTTTCAAAATATATTACAAAAGATTTAATGGAATCTCCTGCACGAAGAAACAAGAAAAAATATTGGGCTAGTCGTTCATTGGAATTGCCAAAAACTTTTGGAATTAAAGAATTATTAAATTTAAATATTGAACCAGATTTTGAGAGCGATATTTGTAAAATTTATGAAATTGAGAAAAAAGATTTTGAAAAAATAATCAGCATGAGCGAAGCGAATTCTTAAATTTCGAGAGAAATTTTTACATCAAAAAGCCCCCTGTCAGAAACTGACGAAGGGGGTTTTTTGCGCACGTTTTTCGAAGAAAATAACACCATTTTAAAATGGTGTATAAGTGCGCCCTTCCGTCTGCAAGACCTCGTCCAAAATTTATTTTGGTATAACGAGCTATACCAAAAGTGTTTTTAGGTGTTTTAAAGATGTTTAAAGAGATTAAAAATAGTAAAGACGAAAGGAGAATAAAATAAGTCGTCAGAAGCTCATATTTGCGTTTTAAGGCGTTTTAAATATAAATGCGGTATTTTATATGTCTTTGAACTTTTCGTCGGCAAATGCGTTAAAAATGGCAATAGAAAAAGCAGCAAGGGCGAACGTAGTGAGTGCATTTACCCTT
>NZ_JVVG01000044.1:0-4115 GCF_001053265.1 Carnobacterium sp. 1290_CSPC | reverse complement strand
ACATATAATAGTTATTTGTAATTATTATGCCAGACCCATATACTCATAACAAGTTCAAAACCTGAATAATTCATAGTTTTACTAATAGTCTTTCCTAACATTGATTTATTAGTCTTTAAAGTAATCTGCTTCATCACCCATTAGGTAATGAAAAAGAACCCCTTTATCAGCGAGAATTTTATACCGTATTCAGGCAAAACCAAAGGATTCGGCAGTACATTTAATAACCAGATTTTTAAAAATTTTTAAATGGCCCAAGGAGCAGTGCGTCCAAAATTTGAGTTTGAAAAGTGAAAAAACTCAAAATAATTATAAGGGCCAGAAAAATTAATCAATTAGGATAGAAGATGATAAACGATAAAGAAAATATAACAATATAGATAAAACAGCCTTTGATATTAGAGGTATGAATTATTCAGGTGATAACAACAAAGGAGGATTCACTATGACTCAAACATCCATTATTGGTTTCCCCAGGTTGGGCGAAAACCGTGAATTAAAATTTGCGACGGAGAAGTATTTCCGAAACGAAATCAATGAAGAAGAATTATTCCGAATTGGAAAAGAAATCCGGCGCAAGCATTTTACACTATTAAAAAAAGCAGGAATTGATTCTATTCCAAGTAATGACTTTTCCTTTTACGATCAGACCTTGGATACTGCATTTCTATTCAATATTCTTCCAAAAGAAGTCGAAAAAAGTGACTTATCTTCCCTAGATAAGTATTTTACTTTAGCACATGGTTACCAAGGAGAAAAAGGCGATATTAAAGCTCTCCCGATGAAAAAATGGTTCAATACGAATTATCATTATCTCGTACCAAAATTTGAAAAAGACACCGCTATTCAAATTAGTACGAGCAAAATTTTTGATGAGTTCTTAGAAGCCAAGGATTTGGGAATTGATAGCCGCCCTGTTTTAGTTGGGCCTTTTACTTTGCTTCAACTAAGCGAGTTTGAAGATGGATTAGCTGCTCGTGACTTTGTCGCTGACTTGGTGAAAGGATACCAAGAAGTGTTTCACAAATTGAATGAAATCGGTGCAGAATGGATTCAATTAGATGAACCTGCTTTGGTAAAAGATGTTGATGAAGCGGAAAAGAAATTATTTGTAGATCTTTATGATTCCTTGCTTACAGATAAAGCTGGCTTGAAAATCCTCATTCAAACTTACTTTGGTGATGTACGTGACGTGTATCATGAATTGACTGCCTTAGCAGTAGAAGGAATCGGCTTGGACTTTGTGGAAGGTACTAAAAATATCGAGTTGGTTCAAACTGCCTTTCCAGAAGACAAATTTCTGTATGCAGGAGTCGTTAACGGAAAAAACATTTGGCGAAATGACTATTCGAAAAGCTTGGCCCTATTAGAGAGTTTGAGGGTGAAAAATTATGTCCTGTCTACTTCTTGCTCCTTGCTCCACGTACCATTCACAGTAGAAAAGGAAAGTTTTCCTGAAGAAATCAAGCGGCATTTCTCTTTTGCTAAAGAAAAGTTACAGGAGCTCGTTGAATTAAAAGAAATTCTTGATGGAGAAAGCAGCGCTGCTCTGGCTGAAAATAAAGACTTGTTTGCATCAGAAAGAATTGCGGTAAATACTGCTCTAGGGGAAAAAATCAATCAATTGTCCCAAGATGCCTTTACAAGGAAACCAGATTTTTCAAAAAGAGAAGCTTTGCAAAAGGACATTTTTAATTTTCCGTTACTACCGACTACAACGATTGGTTCTTTCCCACAAACGAAAGATGTCAAAAAGACGCGTGCTCTTTTCAAACGAAAAGAAATCAGTCAAGATTACTATAAAGAATTTATCGCAAACCGAACGAATGATTGGTTAGCTTGGCAGGAAGAAATTGGGTTAGATGTTTTGGTTCACGGTGAATTTGAGCGAAACGACATGGTCGAATATTTCGGGCAAAACTTGGAAGGTTATCTATTTAGTAAAAATGGCTGGGTACAATCTTACGGCACTCGTGGTGTGAAACCGCCTATCATATGGGGAGATGTTTCAAGAGCGGCACCGATTACGGTGGAATGGTCTGCTTATGCGCAGTCACAAACAGATAAATTCGTAAAAGGAATGTTAACGGGTCCGGTGACCATTTTAAATTGGTCATTCCCTCGAGAGGATCTTTCATTGCGTGAATCTACTTTACAAATTGCTCTGGCGATTCAGGAAGAAGTATTGGACTTAGAAGCAAACGGTATTCGCGTGATTCAAATCGATGAAGCTGCTTTGAGGGAAAAGTTGCCATTAAGAAGAAGTGATTGGAATTCAGAATATTTGGATTGGGCAATCCCTGCCTTTCGATTGGTTCACAGCAAAGTGAAACCCCAAACGCAAATCCACACCCATATGTGCTATAGCGAGTTTACCGATATTATCCCTGCGATTGAGAATATGGATGCGGATGTCATTTCCTTTGAAGCGTCTCGTTCTAATTTGGAAATTTTAGATGAATTACAAAAACAAAACTTTAAAATTCAAGTTGGCCCCGGTGTTTATGATATCCACTCACCACGAATTCCTTCAGTGGAAGAAATTACGGAAACCATTCGAGCAATTTTAGCAAAGGTTCCAAAAGAGAAAGTTTGGATTAATCCGGATTGTGGTTTGAAGACTCGTGGGGAACGTGAAACAAAAGCGAGCCTGGAAAACATGACGCAAGCAGTGAAGACGATTCGAAAGGAGCTGTAGGCAATGACCGATTTTCAAAGAGGAAATGGCACTTCCCTATCTTTTGAAGTTTTTCCAGCGAATACCCAAGTTGGTACAAAAAAATTGATTCAGACCTTGAATGAACTACAGGATTTACAGCCGAATTTTATTAGCGTAACTTGCAGTAATAACAAAGCTAATATTGAAGAAACAACCGTCAAAATTGCTGATTATGTAACAAACACATTGAGAATTCCTACCATTGCACACTTACCGGCAGCTTATTTATCCAAGCAACAAGTATCTACCATCCTTGGACAGCTTGAAAAACTAGGAATCCGGCATGTTTTAGCTCTTAGAGGCGATATTGTTGAAGGAATTCCACCTAAAAGAGATTTTTCTTATGCGAGTGATTTGGTTACTTTTATTCAGGAACAAGCACCCTACTTTGACATTTCAGGTGCTTGCTACCCTGAAATTCATCCAGATTCAGACAACCGGATTTCTGATATCAAGCATCTAAGGAAAAAAGTAGAAGTTGGCTGCAGTCAGTTGATTACACAGCTTTTCTTTGACAATGAACAATTTTATCAGTTCAAAGAAGGATGCTCACTGGCAGGGATTGATGCCCCCATTTTGGCTGGGATCATGCCTATCGTAAATCGTAAACAGGCTTTACGTCTAATTAAAGTCAGCTCTTCTCAACTGCCGAAGAAATTTTTAGCAATTTTAGAAAAATATGAACACAATCCTGTTGCATTGCGTGATGCGGGGCTTGCCTACGCCATTGATCAGATTGTCGACTTAGTCACACAAGGCGTGGATGGCATTCATTTATATACCATGAATCAATCCGATACCGCTCGGCAAATTCATCAAGCAACAAAATCATTGTTTCAAACTACGGAACTCTTAGGCGTATAAAGAGCAAATTATATAAAGCAACAGCCTCCAGCGTGATTTGCTATGCTCCCAATATAGTAGACAGAGAAATAATAAAAGTTCTCTACTACTGTAAAGGGGGCATTTTTATGTCTAAAAGAGGGACTAAGCATACGTTAGATGAAAGAGTCGCAGCTGTTCTTAGAGTAATTGAGAAGCATAGATAACACCAATTTCTGATTTCAAATTGGCTACGTCGTCCAAGACTTCGAAGGTCCACTCTTCTTTTAGGGTTGCTTCATATTGATCAGCGTCCATTTCGCTAAGAAGCTTTACGAAGGCATCTACTACAAGGGCATAATGTTGAGCGGAAATGGAGAATATTCGATTGGCCGTAATGCCTTCTTTGTAGCGGTGGTTCATCAAGTCAATCTGCTCCAAGACCTGCCGTGCATACTGGAGGAATTCCTCCCCTTGCACCGTCAGAACCGTCCCCTTAGCCGTCCGCTGAAACAAAGTTACCCCCATCTCAGACTCCAAATTGGCCATGGCTTTCGACAAAGACGGCTGGGCA
>NZ_JVVG01000043.1:0-5193 GCF_001053265.1 Carnobacterium sp. 1290_CSPC | reverse complement strand
AAAAATAGTGTCAATGAGATTCAATATGAATTCTCACCAACACTATTTATTATAGAACCTTTTTTTATTAAATTCGTAAACTGATGATTACTTCTATATACCTGAGATAAGCTCAGATATTATTCAACTGGTGCAAAACCATACTCATCCCAAGCGGGTACTTGACCACCGTGATATACCTCGTCAATTAAGCTTGCTGTTTCCTCTGTTTGGTAAATTTCTACAATTTGTTTAAATGTTTCATTATCAGCTTCATCTGTTCTAGCTGCAATTACATTAATATATTGTTGAGCTGATTCAGAATTTGGCTCTAAGAATAAAGCATCTTCTTTTGGTGAGTAACCCGCATCTACCGCGTAACCCCCATTAATCACTGAGAAGTCGACATCGTTTATTGAACGGGCAGTTTGCGCTGCATCCACTTCTTGGATATCTAAGTTATAAGGATTTTCGGTAATATCATCAACAGTTGGTGTAAATGACGCAGATGCTTCTTCATCCAGTGTAATAAAGCCAGCTTCTTGTAATAAGTTTAAGGCACGACCACCATTCGTTACATCATTTGGAATAGCCACTGATTGTCCTTCACCAATTTCTTCAATTGATTCATGTTTTTCAGAATAGATCCCTAAAGGTGTGATAATTGTGTTACCGATTGGTGTGAAGTCATTATCTGATGCTTCCTCATAGTTATTCATGAAGATGATTGTTTGGAAGGAGTTCAAGTCAATTGACCCGTCCGCTAAGGCATCATTTGGCGTATTGTAGTCATTGAATTTTACCAATTCAATATCGATGTCGTATTCTTCTTTCGCACGTTCAGCCACGTTATCCCAAACTGTCGTGTCATCACCAACAACCCCGATTTGTACCGTGTTATCTTCTGTACTACCACATGCAGCCAACAATAATGACGATCCTAAAGTAAACCCAACTAATTTAACAAATTTTTTCATATTTATTTCCCCTTTTCATTTTCCCAGTCTTTTCAATAAAAAAGCCCTTAGTCCAAACAGCTAAACTAGCTATCTCGACTAAGGACGCATTTCACGTGGTACCACCTTACTTTAGAAAGATATTCTTTCCCTCACTCCTACGCCATATTCAAAATACAGGATAGGATTAGCGGATAACGGCGCCACACGAGCTCATCTTATGACCAAAATGGTCACTCGAATCACTTCTACCTCAAGGACCATTTTCAATACTTACCAATAGTTTCTTTCACCAAACGAAACCTCTCTAAAATTGATGCCTATTTACTTATCCCGTCTTCGGTAATGTCTAACTAAATAATAGCTAAATTGCTATAACCTGTCAACGGCAGAGAGATTTGGGATTTATATCAATAATAATCGGTGAAAACTATCACGATAATCTTATTTTCTGAATAGGCTCACTACGTAAATAGAAAGTTTAGCTCAATTGTAATCTTTCTAAACAAATGGCTTATACTTTCATCCATAAAAAAGAGAACCATCCGCAGACAGTTCCCCCATAATATATCGTTATCGCTTAACCAAATTAAATTTTATCAAACATCTCCGCTAAATAACGGTAAGATTGCAGGCGTTTCTCTTCGTCGAAAATCGGTGCATAAACTAAAATTTCGTCTATACCAAGCGTTTCAATTTCATCATCCAGAATGGCTTTCACCGTTTCTTTAGACCCCTTGATAATAAATCGTTTAGCTAAGTAGTCCTCTAACAAGGCTTGAGCCCCAACACCTAAACTGTAGTCTTTAGCCTCTTCAGGACTCATATTCGGCAAGAGTTGACCAGTCCTAATCCCCATTTGCATCAATTCAATGGGTTTAGCTAAATAATCTGCTTCCTCATCTGTTTCGCCCACAATGATCATATAAGACACCATGACTTTGGATTTTTGGAAAAATGCACTCGGCTCAAACCGGTCCCGGTACAATTTAAAAACGTCCGGATCCGTTTCAATCCCAAAGAATTTAGCAAAGGCATAACCCAAGCCCATTTGTGCCGTCACCATGGCTGATTGACCTGAAGACCCTAGCATCCAAGGTTCAGTTAGGTGCTTGAGGTTTTGTGGCATGGCCCGGACCTTACCATAAAAATCTGGTGCTTGTTTATCCGCCAAATAATCTAAAATGACTTGGATTTTATCATACATGTCTGTAAAGGTTTGTGGCCGCCCTTCAGCCAGTGCCTTAATTTCATCCGGTCCTGAACCTGGCGCCCGTCCTAGCCCAATATCAATCCGTCCTGGCGCTAAAGCCGTCAGCAACTTAAAATTTTCTGCAATCTTCAGCGGTGAATAATGCATAATCATGGTACCACCCGTACCCAAATGAATGCGGTCTGTTTTAGCTGCCGCATAAGCGACCAACATCTCCGGTGACACCGACGCCAAACTTGGCATATTATGATGTTCCGCAAACCAATACCGGTTATAATTCATTTTCTCAATCTCTTGGACAAATCGCATGGTACGTTCAACCGCACCTTCAGCCGATTCCCCTTTACTTATCGTCACTAAATCGTGCACGCCTAATTCCACAAAAAACATCCTCTCTATTCTTATGCTCCCTACTATTATAGCCGGTGCATCTTGAACTAGAAAGAAATACGACTTGACTAATCCTGACTTTAATTAAAAAACTAATCCTTGTGCTAAATAAGCCACCAAATTCAAGACCCCAGCCAATAGCATGATCACCACTGGGTCCCACTTGGTTTTAAATAATAAAGTTAAACATATAGCAAAAATGACAATCGCAACGATGTTGATGGTTTGTACCCCCACCACTTGGTCGCCCCAAAAGCTCGTCACTAGAATAGACATCCCTGCCGTCGCAATCATAGCTACAACCGCTGGACGAAGGGCTTTTAGCACATACTGCAGTGAATCCAAATTCCGGTATTTCATGTAAACATAGGCCAAAATGGTTACCAAAATAATCGATGGAAAGACCGATCCAAGCGTCGCCACAATCCCACCTGGTACACCCGCAATCTGATTGCCCACAAAAGTCGCCGAATTTATGGCAATCGGACCTGGCGTCATTTGAGAAATGGTAATCAAGTCCGTAAACTCTTGCTGGCTTAACCATTGGTGGTTGGTCACAATTTCATCCTGGATTAAAGGTAAGGCCGCATACCCGCCCCCAAAGCTAAAAGCACCCACCTTTAAAAAAGAAAGAAACAGTTGTAGATAGATCATGCCTTTTTCCCTCCTTTAAAATGGTCAAACAAGAATTTACCCAAACCTAAAGCTGCAGCCGTTAAAATAATCAAGACCACATTGATGTTGAAGATATAATTGGCCACAAAAGCCAGGAACATGGCCGTAATCAACCATGGATTCTTGGTGTCAGTGACCTCTTTCCCCATTTGAATGACTACCGCCACAATGACTGCAGCCACCCCAGCCTGCATCCCTTCTAGTAACAAGGAAATCCAGACATTAGACCGAAAAGCGTCATAGAAGAAAGAAATCAGGGTGATAATGGTAGACGGCGGGATAATCGTTCCAACCACAGCCGTTAAAACGCCCGCCAACCCTGCCAACTTATAACCAATTACAATCGCTCCATTAACCGCAATGGCACCCGGTGCCGACTGGGCAATCGCCACCAAATCAAGCATCTCATCTTTATCAATCCAACCCAAATCATCCACAAAAGTCTTCCGCATCAAGGTGATAATCACATAACCCCCACCAAAAGTGAAAGCAGACAAAATAAGGGTCGATATAAATAATTGCCGTAAAATCGCTAACTTATTATCTGATTGTTTATTCTCCATAAGATTCCCTCCCCATAAAATCCGTATCTTACCTTCACCCTCCATTATACAGAATTGGCCCTGAGAATTTGAAAAATAACTCCTTTATGTGGCATGCGTTTCATCCAAACTCATGCTTCATTATAGATAAATGCATTTGTTATTGCTTGTATCCAAGTTTACGATTTATTTCTGTAGCCAAGTATTCCATTCTATTTTTATGGATCTTATAAACTGAAAGATATATCAATAAGAAAACCATTATATTCCCAAGCAATGGTATAACATTTATCGGTTTGGGTGTGAAGATAACTTGGAGTAGGATTAATCCCCCTAGTTGAGCAGAACTGTTAGCAAGGTGATACTGGATAGCTGTTTTAAAATCGATAGTAGCCACTATATTGGCAATTATAGTCATTAATAAAACCAATACCGCCATTAGAATCAAATCCAAACTTGAAATATTTTTATTCTCGGTTCTAATAGCTGAGGAAATAGCACTTAGTAAAACTAGTACTGAGTAAATATAAGTCATATTAGCAAGATTATAATTAAAAAAGTTTTTCATTTGATGCTCTCCTTTATATGTTTAGATATGCTTTAATGTCCTTTGTATAATGACGATTGATCACTAATTTTTCTAAATTCAGTAATTTAGCTTCCAATTTGTAATTCGGCAGTACCGAAACACTTTTTAGATAATCCATATTTAAAAGTGTGTTTTTACTTATCCGCAAGAAACTAGTATTTAATAACCGTTCTTCAAAAAAATAGAGTTTCTCTTTACTTTCAAATACTAATTGGTCTGTGTATAAGAACGTGAGGTTATCCACACTTTCTATATAGCAAACATCTTTCATATTGATAAAATGCGTCTCACCTTGATACTTACCCGGTAAATCAATATTCTTCTCTTCTACTAGATTAATCAATTGCTGAAGTTTACGATCATATGTTTTATAAGTCACTTCTATCATCGCTTCTTCAATATTGGCATCTTCTTTCAGTAATAATCTCATTCATACCCTTCTTTCAATTTGTTATAACCCATTTTATGTTTGCTAAATCTTAAAATCAACACATCCTTAGCGAAGTGCATTGAATCAAATCTCAAATGCAAAAAAAGGTATAAAAAAAACACCAACGCATAAATCGTTGATGCTTCATTTGATACCGGTGGCCGGGGTCGAACCGGCACGTCCGTAAGGACACAGGATTTTGAGTCCAGCGCGTCTGCCAATTCCGCCACACCGGCAAATCAATATAATATTTGCATGTTTTTCAAAAAGCGTGAAAGGCGGTAGTCGGATTTGAACCGGCGATCAAGCTTTTGCAGAGCCATGCCTTACCACTTGGCTATACCGCCATAAATAAAAAAACTGGGATAGCTGGATTCGAACCAACGCATGACAGAGTCAAAGTCTGTTGCCTTACCGCT
>NZ_JVVG01000042.1:0-273 GCF_001053265.1 Carnobacterium sp. 1290_CSPC | reverse complement strand
TCTAAATAGTATTTTCTAGTGTAATTTTTCATACTCTCTTCCGGGACATAATGTTCGACGTCTATAACTAACTTATTTAAATTAGCCACTGTTTTGTTTATGGCTAAAGCATTCTGTTTATCTAGTGAAGCATTTCCTTCATCGATTAAGAGTATTGGTTTATCAAACAGAATTGCTCTTGCAATTTCTACTCTTTTCAATTGTCCTCCTGATAATCCTTCTCCATCTTCTCCGATTAGATAATTTAAACCTACTTGCTGTATTAATTCTTCT
>NZ_JVVG01000041.1:0-215 GCF_001053265.1 Carnobacterium sp. 1290_CSPC | reverse complement strand
ACTTGAACCCTCGACCCTCTGATTACAAATCAGATGCTCTACCAACTGAGCTAAGCCGGCTTATATATAATGCGGGTGAAGGGACTTGAACCCCCACGCCTTGCGGCGCCAGATCCTAAATCTGGTGCGTCTGCCAATTCCGCCACACCCGCATAATGACCCGTGTAGGATTCGAACCTACGACCCACTGATTAAAAGTCAGTTGCTCTACCAAC
>NZ_JVVG01000005.1:0-291 GCF_001053265.1 Carnobacterium sp. 1290_CSPC | reverse complement strand
GCGTTTCAGATTAGTTTGTAACTGACTGCGTCATTTACTGCACTAATCTTCCAACGGTTCCTTTCTAGGCGTCGGAACTCGCACCCTGCATAGTCGGGTTCGCTTTGGCAGTCCGGTCTACACTTCAGGAATATTTGCAGCAAGTAAACTTGCTACGGCATTTTCCTTCCAGTGGTACCTGCCTGAGCGCCAAAGCTCTCACCCTATAGTCGGGTTCGGGTCTCCAGAAAAGACTGCGTTTCAGATTAGTTTGTAACTGACTGCGTCATTTACTGCACTAATCTTCCAACG
>NZ_JVVG01000040.1:0-3573 GCF_001053265.1 Carnobacterium sp. 1290_CSPC | reverse complement strand
TCGTTTGTACAACCACCATGTTTAGGACAAACTCTCTGTTTTAACAGAGAGTAGTTGATAAACGTTGGTTTAGAAAGCATATGAGTCACGTGAAAAAAAATGAAAGTTGGATGTTTTATATGAAGCAATTTATTAAACATTCTCCCTTGGCTTTGGCCAAGTTGATGTGTTTGTGTGAAAACCACCAATTCTAATAAACATATTGAAAGGGGAGGCTTATGGAAATAATTATATCTTCAATGTTAGTTTTTATCTCTACGTCCATCGATTATTTGGTTGTTTTAACGATTCTTTTCTCTACCATGAATACGGGTAAACAACGATCAATTTATATTGGCCAATATATTGGAACGGGGTTGCTCGTTGGCTTTAGTCTCATTGCAGCGTACTTCCTGAACTTTATTCCACAAGATTGGGTGATCGGATTACTTGGTTTACTTCCTTTGATTCTAGGGATTCGGGCTATCTTCATCGATGAAGATGTAGATGAAAAGGACTTAGAAGAAAAGATGTCGCATAGACAGTCAGAAGTTGCGAGTGTGGTTGCTCTGACCATTGCCCTTGGCGGAGATAATTTGGGGATTTATATTCCTTACTTTACTGGGATGTCCTTCCAGGAAGTCATGGTTGTAATCCTTGTTTTTATCATTGGGATTTTTACCTTGTGTTATTTATCCAAACGATTAGCTTCGGTTCCTATGATTGGTGAAGTAGTTGAGCGTTACGAAAAAGTCATCGTACCAGTCGTTTTCATCGGCTTGGGTATTTTTATTCTGTTAGAGAATGGTACGATTCAACATCTTTGGTCACTGATTGCATAGAATTTTAAGCAGCTTCACGGAAAGTAGAATATACCATTAAAGTATATAAGGTTGAGCTTAGATACGTATAACACAACCAGAATATGAAAGAGGCACAGAACGATGCAATATAATTAGCATCGTTTTGTGTCTCATTTTTATGTATATTTTTTAACAATTATGGATCACAGCTTTCTTATTCTCTAAATGGGAAATAAATAAGCTGATATTTTATTAATAGGTTATACTTGAATAACTGAGACAATCATAGATCTAATTCGAGAGAGAATAAGAAATATAGCGTATACAAAAACATTTAAGAAGAATTTTGGAAAAAAAGTAGGAAGAGAAAAAGGGAGGCATGATTTATGCAATATTCATATAAATATATAATATTAGGTGGCGGGATGGCTGGTGCCAATGCCGCAATGGAAATTCGTAAGTATGACCGTAAAGGGACATTGTTGATAGTCACGCAAGAAACTGACAAACCCTACTATCGTCCTCCATTAAGTAAAGAATTTTGGACAGAGCCAGACTATCCAAAAGAAACGATATATTATAATATTTCGGATGATGAATCGATTGATATCTTAACTGGGACAACTGTGAAGCAAATTAATGCCGATCAACAAACGATTGAGATTGAGAGTGGAGAAATCTATCAATACGAAAAATTGCTTTATTCACTGGGTGGCGCTCCAAAGTGGATTGATGGGCTGGAGAGCGAGCGTGTCCTAACTTTAAGAAACTTAAAAGATTACCGAAACCTCCGAAAATTAGCCAAACCTGGGAGCAAGGTCATTATCGTTGGAGGAGGCTGGGTTGGAGCAGAACTTGCAGCAGGTCTAAAGCTGAATGATATGGGTGTGACGCTTGTTTTTCCTAATGAAGTATTAAATGAAAAACGACTACCACGAATGCTTGCTAAAGAATTTCAACAGCGCTTTGTAGATATTGGCGTTTCTTTGATAAACAATACTTATGCTAATAGTTACAGTGTAGCAGACGATCAGGTGAGTCTTACATTAGAGAATGGCGCTGTATTGGAAGCGGATATTCTTGTTTTAGGAATTGGATTAAAGCCAAATGTTGAATTAGCAGAAGCAGCTGGGTTAGAAGTGGGTAATGGCGTCATTGCTGACAAGTATTTGCAAACTTCCAACAAACATATCTATGCAGCAGGAGATGTGTTGAATTATCCAGATGTAATCATAGGACGTAATCGTTTTGAACATGAAGAGCAAGCGGAGTATTCTGGGAAAGTAGCGGGACGAAACATGACGGGCGCTGAAGAAGTTTATAATCATGGTGCACCACTCTCTTATACGAATGTCTTAGATATTTCAATTGAAGGTGTCGGTGAAATGAGTCGCAACCGTGATGATGCGATTATTGAAGAAGTTGCCGGAGGTTATATTGTATATTATCTTTTTAAAGGCAAACCATCTGGAATTTTAACATATAATGTGAAAGTTGATATGGATAAGGCCCGTGAAATTCTTGTTAACCCACCGAAAAAATTAGATGAGCTAACGAGGATGTTGAAGCCTATTTAATTGATTTGTTGATTACTAGATAGCTTCAGAATTGAAAAAGATGATAAAAAGGAATATTTTATGGAAAAATTTTCAGATAAAGTATTATCATATTTAAATAAAAACAAAGATAAAGAGTTCTATATTTATTGTTTAGTTGATATTAGGAACGATAAGGATGAGATATTCTACATCGGTAAAGGGAAAGGCCAACGAGTCTTTAATCATGAGAAAGCTGCCTTTGATAAAAAGTCGGAACTACTATTAGAAAGTGAAGATAAAACTGAAGACTTAAAAATTAACAAAATCAGAGCTATTAAGGCAGAAGGATTTCCAATAAAAAAAGTAATTTTAAATTACTGGTTATCAGAACGAGAAGCGTTCGCGAGCGAAAACACTTTAATAAATTTATTTAACATTTTTTCGCCTCGAAACCTAACAAATAAAGTAAATGGTCATGGAGCCCGGGGAACTGAAGTGGGTGATTTGGAAAAACAGTTTGGAAGTATCCCAATGTCCATAACTGAAATACAAACTGACGAACTTATACTTGCTGTCAAGATAACAGACTCCCTCCAGTTAGATAAGGATGAAACGTATGATTACCCTTTTTACGATAGAGATGACCATAATCTTAAATCTAGAACGTTAGGGACTTGGAGAGTTGCGAAAGATAAAGCTGAAAAAGTTAAATATATTTTAGGAATCAATACGGGGATAAATAATACAGTGGTTTCTGCTTATGAAGTGACAGGGTTTGAAACAGGTATTGATGAAAAAGGTCGACAACGTTTTTGTTTTCACTCAAATTCAAAGAGTGAAAATATAATGAAAGCATTAGGGGTATATCAAAGGGCTATATATGATTTAAAATTTGGGAGTGGTCAGTCAATAGTTTATATTAATAATCATTCAAACCACATTTCCAACACACTATAATCAATTATTACATGCCCAACATGACATCTTGAGACGCTTGTGGTTTGTAACATTTTAGCGAAAGAACTCCCTAAGTCTTTAATTGTAGTTGAAGTTCAGTTCATTAAAATAGTTGTAATTGTAAGTAATATTTTTAAATTTAGTCGACTTTATTGTGCACAGATTATCGGGTGGGGAATTAAATCCTTTGCTAATATTGAAATTGAAAGGAGGTTGTTTGTTGGATACGTTAAGTAATATCAACTACTCTCTGTTAAAACAGAGAGTTTGTCCTAAACATGGTGGTTGTACAAACG
>NZ_JVVG01000039.1:0-9693 GCF_001053265.1 Carnobacterium sp. 1290_CSPC | reverse complement strand
TGACGGTCGCCCTAGAACTTGATTCATCCATGTAATGAATTACACGGTTTTCTCAAGGGGTGACTTTAAATAAAATTGTCCTAGACTATCTTGTGTTTGGTCAATTTGATCCCACTTAGATTTGATTAAAAAGCCCGCAAAAGGCAGGATACATGCAGACATTAGTGAAATCACTGTAGAGACATTCGTGGTCAAGTTTTCTAGTAAACCCAGTCCTTGCGCGTTGCCTTGGAAAGTTAATAGGGCAACATATAAGATGGGTGCAATAACCAGTAATATAATCACAAAATGTACCATTCGACTTAAATTTTTTCTGGTCATAGGTCACGCTCCTCATTTTCTTTCTGTAATCGTTCTTGTTTTCGCACATATTCAAAATAGGCGATTGCTAATAAGTTGGTGGCTTGGTGGATAGGTAACATAGATGCAAAGGCTTCATCCTTATAATCAAAGCGTGTTGTTTTAAAATAAATTGTATAATCGGCTAAGCTAGCTAATAAACTGGTATGCATTTCACTCACCGCAATCAGGATGGCCCCTTTACTCTTAAAGATTTTCAATTCTCGTTCAATCAATGCCACATTGCCGCTAAAAGACGCCACAATCAGCACATCTCCAGGTTTAATAGATGCACTCGCAATTTTTAGCTCCAAAGGTGCTGAAATATCGATAGAAAATTTATTGTTCAATTTTATTGAGACAAGTTTTCTAACCCGCACCCTGTTCCAAAATTAGGAAATCGGCCCAAGAATAATCAAAAAAAAAACAGAGGGCTTAGGTAAATAGGCTTTCTGTCAGCTTAGATGTGTTTCTTTATTTTGCAAGAAGTTATGGCAATAATACGCCCGAATAGATCTAGACCCGAATCATAATGGCGACGAGTAAGATAAGCCCTTCTCCGGCTAGTTTCCGAAAAATTTCTGGTTCTCGAAGTCTTGCGAAGACTTCTGAATATCTAATGGCTAAAGGTAGTTTGGAGGCTAGGAAGAGGAAGAGCATGAAAATGATCATAGCGTAATCCCCATTAAAATCAGTGTTGCGGTGGTTAGAAATAGGAATAATGCGATGAGGTTAATAAGCCAACCCAATATCCGTATAGTCATCTTCATACCGTCTTATCGAATCAAGTTAAGGACCTGATACTTTTCTTCTATAAATATCTGCTATCATAACTGCTTCCGTGTTCACCCTTATAATATCAAAAATTTTAGAAACCACCTAAAAAAGACCACGTGAAAGTGGCCTTTTTATCATATTCGCAATTATATTATGCATCCGCTAGGTATTTGGTTTCAAATTCATCTAGCAATGCGCGTGCTTCTTCCGTTGATTCAGTTTCCATTAGGCCAATCCGTAAGTCGTTGGCACCACGGAATGCGCGGATGTAGATTTTAAAGAAACGACGTAATGGTTTATATGGACGACCGTCTTTGGCAGCATTTTCGTCGAACAAATCCAAGTGGTATCTGAATAAATCCAACAATTCTTTTGGCGAGTGGTCACGTGCTTCTTCTTCAAAGGCGAATGGATTATGGAAAATCCCACGACCAATCATGACGCCGTCAACACCGTATTTATCCACTAATTCTTGACCGACTTGACGGTTTGGAATATCACCATTAATGGTTAATAAGGTTTGTGGTGCGATTTCGTCGCGTAGTTTTTTTGATTTCTGGAATCAATTCCCAGTGAGCGTCTACTTTAGACATTTCCGTCTTGGTCCGTAAATGAATCGATAAATTGGCAATATCTTGCTTTAACAACAGACTAAGCCATTCTTTATATTCTTCCGTGTCTTGGTGGCCAAGTCTTGTTTTCACTGAAACGGGTAGGCCACCTTCTTTAGCTGCTTGAATTAATTCAACCGCTACATCTGGACGGAGGATTAACCCTGATCCTCGACCGTGTTTAAACACGTTAGGTGCTGGGCATCCCATGTTGATATCTAAACCAGCATAGCCCATTTCATTCATCCCTTTAGCCATTGCCGCAAAATGATCAGGGTTGTCTCCCCAGATATGCGCTACGATAGGCTTTTCATCTTCTGTAAATAGTAATCGTGAATTTAATGAATCGCGACCTTTTGGATGTACATATGATTCTGAATTGGTAAATTCAGTAAAATAAACATCTGGTTTAGCTGCTTTTTGAACTACATGACGAAAAACAGTATCTGTCACATCTTCCATTGGCGCTAAAATAAAAAATGGTCGTGGCAATTCTTGCCAAAAGTTTTTCTTTTCTTCCACAATAAATTCCTTTCTCTTTTTCTTATAAATTGAATACAAAATAAAAAAGCTATTCGCTTTTTTACTTACTCTAGAATTTTTGCTTACAGCGTTACATTATCTCAAATCTGAACCACAATTGGAAGCAAAATATCTTATATCATCATTATATTTTATTCTCTCGAAACTTACCCTAAATTAGTATCATCTTCTTTTTATTTGTGATATAATTCACATGTAAATAGGATTAACAGTTTTATTGCTTTTTATATATGTGGTTTTAATTGTGAATTTTGTAACATAAACTAGGAGGTTTATTATGGTTAGGGTATTTGCAAGTCCGGCACATTATGTTCAAGGTAAAAATATTTTAACAAGTCAAGTAGCTGTAGACTACATTCAAAAGTTAGGTGATAAGGCCTTACTGCTAGCAGATGATGTTGTTTGGGAAATTGTTGGGGAAACCCTAACTGACTCATTGACAGCAGCTGGCATGACTATTATCCGGGAGCCCTTTCAAGGTGAGGCTTCTACTGCGGAGATTGATCGCGTGACGAAAATTGGCCAAGATAATAATGTAAATCTTGTTTTAGCACTGGGTGGTGGGAAAGCCATTGATGCAGGGAAAGCCATTGCAGATGACCTAAAGTCACCAGTAGCTATTTTACCAACAGTTGCTTCTACAGATGCACCGACTTCTGCGTTATCTGTTATTTACTCTGAGGAAGGGACATTTGAGAAATACCGATTCTACAAGAAGAATCCCGATTTAGTCCTATTAGATAGTCAAATTATTGCGCAAGCACCAGCTCGTTTCTTCGCTTCAGGAATCGCTGATGCACTGGCAACTGCAGTTGAAATGCGGCCAACTATGACTGGTAACCACGATACCATGGCCGGTGGGAAAACAACTTTAGCTGCTCAAGCGATTGGAGACAAGAGTAAGGAAGTCTTGTTCGCTGACGGAGTTAAAGCTTTTAAATCCGTTGAAAAACATGTAGTCACACCAGCAGTTGAGAATGTTATTGAAGCCAATACGCTTCTTAGTGGACTGGGCTTTGAATCTGGTGGTCTTGCAGCTGCCCACGCTATCCATAATGGTTTCACAGCTTTAGAAGGTGACATTCATCATCTAACCCACGGTGAAAAAGTTGCTTATGGTACGCTAACACAACTCTTTATGGAAAATCGTCCAACTGAAGAAATTGATGCTTACATCGACCTGTATCAAGCTTTAAACTTACCTACTACCCTAAAAGAATTACACTTGGATCCCGAAGACCGTGACGCCTTGATTCGCGTGGGGAAACAAGCCACAATTGAAGGCGAAACAATTCACAACATGCCATATATCGTCACAGCTGAAGACGTTGCAGATGCTTTGATTGCTGTAGATGCATACGTAACCGGCCGCAAATAAGAATAAAAATGACCAATTCCAAAATTGAAGAGGCTGGGACAAAACTAGCCTCTAATTCGCACGTTTTCTTTGAGTAGGGTTCGCAATCGCTACTTTAACCTTATCATTGAATGAAGTAAGTGTTTCTGGGACTAAGCTATTGGCTTGTAATTGAATATTTGCTACGTCATTCGCCTTGATAACTTTCAAGAATTCATTGGCAAGTATATCTGGGTGAGTACCTTGGCACCGCCGTGCTCGTTTTAGTGAGTCTCTTTTTTGCCTATATGTTAAATTTTGTTCCAGAAGACTGGATGATTGGTACACTTGGTATCATTCCACTCATCTTAGGGATTCGGGCCATATTCACTGATGACGATGAGGCGGATGAAGCCGTTGAGCAGATTGAAGGGCGCGGTACTCAATCCTTATTTTGGACTGTTAGCTTAGTGACCATCGCCTCTGGAGGTGACAATTTAGGGATATACATCCCTTATTTCGCCAGCCTAGAATGGGGGCAAATTCTTGTTGCTATAGCGGTTTTTACCGTAGGTGTTGCCGCTTTATGCGCAATTTCATATCACTTTAGCCGTTTGCCATTAATCGCCGAAACCATCGAAAAATATGAAAAAATCATCATCCCTGTCGTATTCATTGGGCTAGGGTTTTACATCATGTGGGAAAATGGCACCATCCAACATTTCTTGGGTGCCTAAATTTTTTATTAAAAAGAGTTGGTTATCTCTTAAGTAGTTCAGTTTTGGAGTACAAAAAGTGAAAATGTAAACCTAAATGAGTATCAAATTGCAACTGAATTTGATACTCGTTTTTTATTGTTAAATCAACGTTTGTTGTTAATTTACACCACAAAATGTAAGTTAAAATGTATATAAAAATGCGAACGTGAAATAATTATTGTAGGAATGCAAATTGGTGTGTTAAAATGGTTACAATTTACTAAGCAAAAAGGGGTGCATTTTCCTATGCAATTTCTTGAGCCAAAAAATAAGAACGCTAAGTCTGTGGATTGGGAAATATCAGAGCAAGTAAGGGTGATAGTTAAGCAATACGCTGAATATGCAGAGCGTACTGAAAGCGAAGCAGTGGATGAATTCTTATTGAACATTTTAGACGATAAGAAGTTTATTGAATGGATTGCCAACAAGCGAAGTAATAAGCGGATTGTTGAAAAAATGGGTATCAAAGATAGAGTGGGTTGATAGACAATGACCAAGCTTAAAAGATTAGCCACGAAGGAAGATGAAATTGTAGATGTTAAAATTCCGATTTCAAACGAAGAATTAAAAGATAGGGCTAAACAATATGATTTATTAACTCCAAAACGATTTGCAACAAGGTATAACAAAATGTTGTTCTTGCCAACGTCTTTTAAATGGAACGGTTCTGAATATCCCATTCAATATAATTACTGCATCAATCCGTTTTGTTGTAATTTTGGGAAAGAACAGCACAAATTCAAAGATGTAAAAGGGAAACCAAGTCGATATAAAATGACTGGTAGTTCCAAAGATAAAGGTCATAAAGGTATGTACTGCAATGACAATCCTATTGGCAGAGGTGTATCGCAAAACTGTACAGTAACCCCTTTATCTAATTGGTCTGTTGTTGAAGAAATTAAACGCCTTATAGAAATCAATAGCATCCAAGATGTTGAGCCAGATTATCAATTTCATAAAGAAGGCTGCTCGGAAGAAGAATCAACCCCATTCAATGAGCCGAAGCAATTTTACAAAAGGGGGAAAAGTAGGGGCAAATCTCAACGCTATCAATGTAAGGCGTGTAAGAAGTTCACTAATGTTCTACCAAAAAGAGAAGAAACCACTACTTATCACCAACAAAAGAACACCATTCTTCCAATGTTCGCTAAGATGGTTGTTGGAAGGGTTTCAGTCAGTCGTACTTGTGATATTTTAGGAATTGGAGTTGGAACCTACTATCATAAGCTGGAGTGGCTGTATAGGCGTTGTTTGGAGTTTTTAGAACGATATGAGACACAACCCCTTCAAACAAAGAAATTTAACGAGATGTGGCTTAATACGGACAAGATGCACTACTACCTAAATAACGTCCGTAAGAAAGGACAAGGTTCAAAGAAATATACGGGGTTTGAAGACCTTAATATGCAAACGTATATAGTTGTATCTGCTGAGGTCTTATCAAGATATGTGTTCCGTTCTGATGTTGCCTATGATTGGAATATTTCAATGGATGAATTAAATGAAGATACAAGAAAATTCAAAGAAGACCATCTCAATACTTTTAGTCGTAAAAATGATAGGTTAGATTGGTCTTATTATCCACAAGAACCATCCGCTAACGATAGCGAAAATAGGAATGCTTATCTTCACGAATTAGGGAAAATTACTAATAGGAGTAGATTTGTCGATGGTTTAAATGTTGATGCTCCTTATACTACAACTGCTCACTATTGGTTAATTAAACAAATGGTTAATGCCGACGAATGGCGAATGATTAGTGATGATGACTTCTCTATTAGAAACGCCTTTTATAGAGTATTCACGAAAGAATTAAGGTTGAGCGATGCACATCATTTTATTTGCCAAGTTAACAAGACGAAAAGCAGAAAACAATGCTTAAAAGAATTCGGACAAGCAAAAGCAGAACTGCTCGATTGGGGAGATATCAGAGGATTCAAAACAAAGTTTCTACGGACTTTGGCATCTCATTATCTAACTGAATTACTAACAAGTCATCAATTCCACGAAGAGGCTATTAGTAAAGATGGAGAAAGATATCGCAAATATGCCGATAACCCTATCAAACATCCATTAGCCACTAAGGATAAAGGATTTTATTCAGTTGATTGTAGAACGGATTTATCTGCTCTGGAACCAAACGAAATCGCAAAGATGCTATTAAATGTTAATGACCATTCGACCAATAGCTTTATTCAACAGATAAGACGTTATATATCATCTCTTGAAAGACCATTAACAACAGCTCGTGGTGATAAGAAGAGCTATATTTACGCTAACTTCAATCCGAAGTATGCTCAATTTGCGATTACAATTCTAAGAACTTACTACAACTTTTGTCGCCCTTTTAAATCAGCGGATAAAAAGGTTTTGACACCTGCTCAAAGATTAGGGATTACAGATAAACAATTTGATTGGAAAGATATAATTTATTTCAAATGACAAAAAGAGCTTGGAGTAATCCCAAGCTCTTGTGCTTTATCTTTACTGTTCTTCTTCAATTAACGCACCCGTTAACTCAATAAGTTTTTTCTTTCATATACATGAAAATAGTAGTTATACGGATTTTTATCATTCTTTATCCCTTTTTGGGCAAATACCTCATTCCATTCCTCATAATTCACTTCTGGAAAAAAAGTATCTCCTTCGAATTCATGATGTATTTTTGTGATGTACATTTTCTCAACATAAGGGAAAAACAAATTATAAATCTGTTCTCCTCCGAAAATAAAAATTTCTTCTTCGTTTTTACATAACTCAAAAACATCTTCTATTGAATGAACAATTTCACAACCATTAAAGGTAAACCCCTTATCTCTCGTCAGAATAATATTTCTTCTGTCAGGTAAGGCTCTTCCGATTGATTCAAGGTTCTTCCTACCTAATATTATCGGATGTCCCTTTGTAGTATTTTTAACATATTCCCAGTCCTTGGGAATCCTCCAAGGAATGTCATTCTCTTTGCCAATCACTCTATTCTTATCCATCGCAGCAATCAAAGAAACTTTCATTTATAACACAGCCTTTTTAACTAATTTACCATCTAATTTCTTATTTCTATCAAAAAACCTTTTCTCATTATCCTGCCCGTTAGTTGAATAAGCAATTTTTTCTATAAGTTATATTATCATAATACCACAAAATCACAAATTTTCATTCAATTATCATTTTCAATTGCATTTTATAAATCATTTTGTATGTAATTTGGTATGTAAGTTAAAATGAAAAAAGTAGTCCATTTTGAAGTACATTTTGTCATTTTGTACTCCAAAACTGAACTACTTAGTTATCTCTCGCCAACTCTTTTTTTTCTTTGAAAATACAAACTTTTTTCACATAAACTTGAATAACGTTCGTTAATATTTAATAAATACTAGTATATCGCGATTGAAAATCCGTATATAAAGGAACATTAAAATATTTTAATGAAAAACTAAGAAAGTTTTCAAAAGTTATTTACAGATTTCATTTTTTTCGATATATTATCTAACATACAAATGGAAAAACAAAAGTTATGTAAGGTTTCCTGACATGTGTATAGAAAAGAGGTCTTTTTATGGATAGTGGAAGTATTGCTTTTATTATTGTTTGTTCGGCTTTGGTATTTTTCATGACACCCGGATTAGCATTTTTCTATGGCGGTTTAGGTCGTCGTAAAAATGTCATCAATACCATGTTGATGAGTGTGGCTCCGATTGCCATTGTATCTGTCATTTGGTTTGTAGTTGGTTATTCTCTTTCTTTTGGTGGAGAAGGCAGTATCATTGGAGATTTCTCCCATCTATTCTTTAACGGATTGAGTGAAACTGACTCTACACGTGGTTTAGTTATTCCTGATACCTTATTCGCTGCTTTCCAAATGATGTTCCCGATTATTACGGTTGCAATCATTACAGGAGCAGTAGCTGGACGCATGCGTTTTTCAACCCTATTAATTTTTATCGTTGCATGGTTGTTCTTAGTATACTTCCCATTCGCACACATGGTTTGGGACGAAGGTCTTTTAGCTCAATGGGGTACACTTGACTTCGCTGGTGGTGATGTTGTTCATATCACATCTGGTGTTTCAGGTTTAGTCTTAGCCTTGATGGTTGGCAAACGTCGTGACCATGGTCGCCTAGTTTATCGCCCTCATAACGTGCCTTTTGTTCTTCTAGGTGCTGGTATCCTTTGGTTTGGCTGGTTCGGCTTTAATGCAGGTTCTGCGCTAGCTGCAAACGGACAAGCAATCCATGCTTTACTAACAACACATCTATCTGCTGCATCAGCAATGTTATCTTGGATGTTAATTGAACGCTTTAAAACTGGACATTACTCTCTTGTAGGTGCTTCCACAGGTTTAGTAGCAGGTTTGGTTGCTATTACACCAGGTGCTGGTTTCGTTTCTCTATGGAGTGCCGTTGTTATCGGTTTACTTGTTAGTCCAGTATGTTACTTTGCCATTTCAGTATTGAAATCTAAATTTGGTTATGATGATGCTTTAGATGCCTTTGGTTGTCACGGTATTGGTGGTATTTTCGGGGGTATCGTAACAGCTATTTTCACACTTCCAGAATATGCTTTGGATCCAGCAAACGTTGGTCTTTTATACGGTGATGCACACTTGTTATTGGTAACAATTGCCGCAATTCTATTCACTGTCATCTGGTCAGCTTTAGCTACTTTTATCATTGTAAAAGTAATCAGCTTCTTCATGCCAATTCGTGTATCAGAACGTGCTGAGGCAATTGGTCTTGATAACTCTGAACATGGGGAAACAGCTTATCCAACATTTATGGGCATTGATTCATAATAAGAGTAGTGATGGGAATTGATTCCTAACAGGGGTTAGTGAAAGGAAGATGACGATGAAAAAAATCGAAGCTATTATTCGACCAGATCGATTAGAAGATTTAAAATACGGCTTATCAAAAGCTGGTTTTACAAGTGGGATGACCATCAGTCAAGTAATGGGAAACGGTAATCAACAAGGCTTTGCGGAATATGTTCGTGGGCAAAAAATATTACCAACCTTATTAGCTAAGGTGAAAGTTGAAATTATCACAACGGACGACCGTGTTGATGATATCATTGATCTTATTTGCAAGTTAGTAAGTACTGGTGAAGTTGGCGATGGTAAACTCTTTGTTTCTACTATTGATGAAGCTATTCGTATTCGTACAGGGGAACGCGACAGCGACGCCTTATAAATTTGTTACGTGAGGCTGGGACAAAACTAGCCAAAAAAGAGGAGATTGACCACGAAAAATAGTCAATCTCCTCTTTAAATTATCTTAAATTGTCAAATTAAGTGCAACACAGTTTTATAAAAGATTTCATAAGGTGTTTT
>NZ_JVVG01000038.1:0-1494 GCF_001053265.1 Carnobacterium sp. 1290_CSPC | reverse complement strand
CAAAAAAAGAGGAATCTCCATTATCATAAAGTTAACGACAACCATGATAAGATAGGAGATTCCCCGTATGAATAAGTTTATCAATACCACGTTACAATTGAAAGATGAAAATATAATTTTCGAAGATAAAGTTGAAGAGATGATAGTTAAGAATATAAAGTCACTGATCTATTTCGGCAAGTTAGATGTAAATCCTCAGTATTGTCCAGCCTGCGGCTGCGTTAAACGAGGAAATAGTATCGTTAAGAATGGATCTAAAAAATCAAGAATTACGCTAACAAAGATATCAGGGTTACCTGCTTACCTTGAATTAAGCAAGCAACGCTATCACTGTAGAGAATGCGATAGCTACTTCACTGCTAAATCAGAGATAGTCGGTGATAACTGTTTTATTTCTAAGCGCGTTAAACGGATGGTATTAGACTTTGCAACCAATGCGTTGACACTTAAACATATCGCAGAGACATGCAACGTTTCTGATCATACAGTTCAACGGGTAATTAATGGTGCTGGTAAAGACCTTAAACCTAGCATCTTCGATGCATTACCAGAGCATATTGCTTTCGATGAATTCAAAGGTGTAAAGCATGCCGAAGGAAATATGAGCTTTATGTTTATAGATAATACGAATTCACGTATTGTAGATGTGCTAGGAGATCGCAGAAAATTCAAGCTACGTGATTACTTTTTTGCCTATCCGTTGAAAACTCGTCAGAAAGTTCAAACAGTTACAATGGACATGTACATGCCTTATATGGAAGTCGTTAGAGAGGTATTTCCCAACGCCAAAATCATCATTGATCGTTTCCATTTAGTTCAAGCATTAAATCGAGAATTAAATAAGCTACGTATTGAAGTAATGAATGCTTTCAGGGTTCCTGACCATAGATTGTACAACAAGTATAAGAGATATTGGCGAATATTCCTAATGCCCCGAGAAAACTTAAACTCATGGGATTATCAACCGTTTAAATTATTTGATTGGCTTACGAATACCGGTGGTATTTTAGATTATTTACTAGATAAGAACCCACTATTAAAAGACACCTATAATATCGTCCATAACTTGCGTGAAGCGCTTCAAGAGAATGACTCTGAAGTATTTAAAGCTCAGTTAGCACAGTCTAAGTTAGTTAAATTACCAAGCGGATTAAGACGTGTGCTACGTACATTTACCAAACTTCAAAGATATATTGGTCATACTTTCAAATACAACCACTTAACGAACGGCCGTATAGAAGGTTTGAATAATAAAATTAAGATCTTAAAACGAATAGCTTACGGATACCGAAACTTCCAAAATTTTAGAACTAGAATATTAATGACCAATAAACTATATCTAAATGAAATACCGGTAGTAGAAGCAGCCTAAGGGCTGCTTGATAATCACAAAATAAAGATAAAAAATGAATAATGGAAAAGAGTATAAAAAAACCAGGTAATCTAATGATTACCTGGCAGATATTACTCATCAGTCCTATTTGACGAAGAGCC
>NZ_JVVG01000037.1:0-31854 GCF_001053265.1 Carnobacterium sp. 1290_CSPC | reverse complement strand
GCTTAGACCGCTGTTTTGCTTTGAAATAAGTGGAACAAGTCATGAGTGTTCCTAGAAACATGCCATTTTAATGGCGTTGTAGTTCATATAGAATTTGGGGTAAAATAGGGCATAAGTATGCAGACACAAATTTTTATATCTATTGGGGATATATACAATTGAACCAATAAGGAGGTATTTTTCAAAAATATGAAGAGAAAAGATGATTATATTCAACCAAATGTGCCAACATACACGGGCCAGATTATTAAGGCTTTGTCTGGTTTTTATTATGTAGAAGAGAAAGAAAGCCAAGTGATTTATACTACACGGGCACGTGGCCAATTTAGAAATACGCAAACAACACCATTGGTGGGCGATTTTGTGGAATTTCAAGCCAACAATACCAAAGAAGGCTATGTAATGAAAATCTTACCACGCTATAGCCAAATGATTCGACCGGCAGTAGCTAATGTGGACGTGGCCTTGTTGGTAGCATCTGTTACGGAACCCCAGATTCAACCAAAATTATTAGACCGTTTTTTAGTTTATTTAGAGTCAGAGAACATTGAACCGATTTTATATTTTTCCAAAATGGACTTAGCTGACCAAGCAAGTGAGGCGGATAAAAACCGGATCGACCAGTTTATTAAGGTGTATCGTGAAATTGGTTACCAAGTAATCTTATCAACTGACTTAGATGAGAACTTCAATCAATTAAAAGACATTGTTGCCAATCGGACCATGGTGGTTGTTGGTCAATCGGGTGTTGGAAAATCGACTTTATTAAATCGACTATTGCCTGATTTAGACATTGAAACAGGGGAAATCTCAACATCACTAGGACGCGGTCGTCATACTACCCGTCATACCGAATTACATGATATATTTGGAGGGAAAGTAGCAGATACACCAGGTTTCTCTAGTATCGATATCGACCAGTTGGATAAGGTCTTACTGTCAAATTATTTCCCTGAAATGCGAGCCATTCAAGACCAATGTAAGTTCCGTGGTTGTACCCATATTCAAGAACCTAAATGTGCAGTGAAAGCCGCCTTAGAAGCCGGTGAGATCGCTCAAAGTCGTTATGACTCTTACCTACAAATCTTCCAAGAAATTGACGATGCAAAACCCAAATATTAGAAAGTAGGAATGTACATGTATATTGCACCATCTATTTTATCTGCAAATTTTGGTAAATTTATTGACGAAGTAAATCGAATCGAAAACGCCGGCGCTGACTGGGTTCACATTGATGTCATGGACGGCCATTTTGTGCCCAATTTAACCTTTGGTGCTGGCGTCGTTGAAGCTTTGCGCCCAAACACCAAGATGACCCTAGACTGCCATTTAATGGTATCTAACCCAGAAGCCCATGTGGAAACCTTCGCCAATGCTGGTGCGGACTACTTCACAGTTCATTACGAGGCAACTAGCCACCTGCATGGCTTAATCCAAACCATTCACAAACACGGTATGAAAGCTGGTGTGGCCATTAATCCAGCGACGCCCGTATCAGCCATTGCACCGATCCTAAAAGACGTCGACATGATTTTAGTCATGACCGTAAACCCGGGATTTGGCGGTCAATCATTTATTGAATCAACTGTTGATAAGATGGCTGAATTAAGTACTTTTAGAGCGGAAAATGACGCCAAATTCCTAATCGAAGTAGACGGTGGAATCAACGCTGAAACGGCTAAAATCTGTGCAAAAAATGGCGTAGATGCCTTTGTAGCCGGTTCATACATCTTCAATAAAGACGACGTGAAACAACCAATTGATGCATTAAAAATGGCCATTAAGTAAACTTTAGTACTTGAAAAAGTTTTTAACTGTCAGTCACTAGAAGGAAGTGGATACATGCAAGTTTATCTCATCGGATCAGGACCTTTTGACCCAACGTATTTTAAAGCCTATGTAGAAGAACGAAAAGTAGCCCATAAAGATGCAGAAACCGCCTTTGTTGGGGTCGATTTAGGGGCTAAACAGCTGCTAGACCTTAATTTTCCCATTGACTTAGCGGTAGGCGATTTTGATTCAATTGAAGAAAGTGTCCTTCAACAAGTTGAACATAAGGCCAAAAAAATTGAAAAGTTACCACCAATGAAAGATGAAACGGACACTGAACATGCTTTAGGCACTGTTGCAGACTTATATCCACAGGCTGAATACCATCTCTTTGGTATGCTAGGGGGTAGGGTAGACCATTTGTTATCTAACTTATGGCTCATCTATCAAGAACGGTTTGCGCCGATTATTGATCATGTTCATTTAGTTGAAGAAAACAATGCAGTTTCATTCTTAAGACCTGGGCAACATCAAGTTGATCGTTTAAAAGATATGAAATATTTATCTTTCGTGGCAATGACGCCAGTTAAAGACTTATGTTTAGAAAATGTTGTCTATCCACTAGACAATTATCAAATGCCAATACCTTTGGCCTTGATTTCAAATGAGTTTCTACCAGGTCAAAATACCATGAAAATTGCCTTTAGTAATGGTCTTATCCTCGCTATTCAAGCCCGAGATTAAGTACAATCATCATTTTTATCATAAATAAGTTTGATTTATGACGTTAAGTATAGTAATATGTTATGGTATGAAAATTTGTAGAGGAGGATTATGACAATGGCTAAAGAATGTTATTACACAGGACGTAAAACGACTTCAGGTAACAACCGCTCACACGCATTGAATGCTACAAAACGTACATTTAAAGCAAACTTACAAAAAGTTCGTATCATCGACGAAAATGGTAACAAAAAGCGTGTATGGGTTTCTGCACGCGCAATCAAAGCTGGTTTAGTTACCCGCGCTTAATCCATTTATGATTAATACCAAATAAGGTCGTAGTTTTCCAGTGAGGGAAGACCACGGCTTTTTTTGTGTCTTTTATAAGGGTTTGCGACTTGTCAAATATTTAGGTATAATAGCCTAGTATGTGGTAAAATGAGTGTTATAAATGAAGTTATATTTGTTTAGAACGATAAAGTTTTAGATTAATCTAGCAAGACAACCCTTCAAAAGGAGGACATTTTTTATGGCATTAAAAATGCAAACAGAATTCGGTGAAATTGATATTACAAATGAATCTATCGCAACAGTCGTAGGTATGGCAACAACACAAAACTACGGTGTCGTTGGTATGGCAAGCAAGCATCAAATCCGGGATGGTATCCAAGAAATTCTTAAACAAGAAAACTATACCAAAGGGGTACTTGTTTCAGTAGATAACAACGATTTAGTAGTAGTGGATGTATACATTATCGTCAACTACGGTACGAAAATTTCTGAAATTTGTCGCAATGTACAAAGTTCTGTGAAATACGAATTAGGTCGTCAATTAGGTATTGCTGCAAACGTAGTGAATGTGTACGTACAAGGCGTCCGTGTGATTGAAGACTAGTTGCGGTAATCAAGGAGGATTTTTAGGTGAAAAGAACAGTATTAGACGTTGAAGCGTTCATATCTATGCTTGAAGTTGGGGGTAACCGACTTTCAGAGAATGCTGAATACGTGAATTCATTAAATGTTTTCCCGGTGCCAGACGGTGATACCGGAACAAATATGAATTTAACATACACATCAGGTATCGAACGAGTAATTAAACAACATTCCGATACCGTTGGTGAGGTTGGAGAAGATTTAGCTAAGGGATTATTGATGGGGGCACGCGGTAACTCAGGCGTTATCTTATCCCAATTATTCCGTGGTTTCGCTAAAGCAATCGAAGGTAAAACAACCATTGAAGCACAAGATTTAGCGAATGCTTTCCAACGCGGTATTGATACAGCGGTAAAAGCTGTTATGAAACCTGTAGAAGGTACTATTTTAACAGTAGCACGTGATTCAGCAGCAGCAGGTATGCAAAAAGCTGAACAAACAGATGACATCATTGAAGTGATGACAGCTGTACTAGAAGAAGCACAAACATCACTAGAAAACACACCTAACTTACTACCCGTGTTAAAAGAAGTAGGTGTTGTCGATTCAGGTGGTCAAGGGTTAGTATATATCTACCATGGCTTCTTAGAATCATTAACAGGTGAATCTATTCCAGTTAAATCAGCTGATCCAAACAAAGCGAATGTCACAGAACTAGCTCACCAAGAAAACTTCTTCAACACTGCTCATTCCGTAGCATCAGAAGATATTCATTATGGTTATTGTACTGAAATTATGGTCAAAATCGGTGAAGGTGAAACAGTTACTGATGAATTTGATTATGATACATTCCGTAACCACTTAGATGGTATCGGAGATTCATTGCTTGTTGTATCTGATGATGAGATTATAAAAGTTCATGTACATACAGAAACACCAGGTGAAGTCATGAACTATGGCCAAAAATTTGGTTCATTAGTGAAAATTAAAGTAGATAACATGCGCCTACAACATGACGATATTCTAGATGGTAAAGGGGCAACCCAATCCGAGTCAACGCCAGCAGTTGAGCGTACGAATCTAGCAATTATCGCTGTTGCAGCCGGTGAGGGAATTGAAAACCTATTTAAAGATATGGGGGTTAAATCAATTATCTCTGGTGGTCAAACGATGAACCCATCAACAAATGATATCTTAGATGCTATCAACAAAGCGAATGCAGATAACGTGATTATCTTACCAAACAATAAGAATATCATTATGGCTGCTAACCAAGCTGTTGAAGTTTCAGAAATTCCAGCTGCCGTAGTTGAAACTAAATATATCTCTCAAGGATTAACAGCCATGCTTGGATATAACCCTGACGGGACATTAGAAGACAATAAAGCAGCAATGGTTGCTGAAATGGCCAACGTAACTAGTGGTCAAGTCACAGTAGCTGTTCGAGATACAACAGTTGACGGCTTAGAAATCCATAAAGATCACTTTATGGGCATCATAGACGGTAAAATCGTTTCTGAAGATGCTGACTTAGTCAAAGAAACCATCAATATGGTGAATGCAATGATTGATGAAGACAAGGAGTTAGTGACTTTAATCTTTGGTGAAGAAACCGACCAAGCAACAGCAGAATTAATCGCTGAAGCAGTCGAATCGGCTAACGAAGATATTGAAGTTGAAATTGTAGACGGTGGCCAACCAGTTTACCATTTCCTAGCATCAGTTGAATAATAATCCTATATAAAGATATATACATGAAACGCTAGATGGACACACAACTTAGTTATTATTCAATTCGTTAAGAGATGAAAACTGATAAAGTGTTCATTTTAGCTTTTCTAATACAAATAAAAGAGCGGGTAAAGATTTGAAATCAAAATTTTTACCCGCTCTTTTAGATACAGTCTAAGCAAGGCTATTAATGGGCTATTGCAGGGCTATTACAATCAATACCTGCAGGGGCTACAGAGAGGTATATGTGCAGGAGCTGATCAATGACAATAAAGGAGCAGGAACTACTGCAGGATAGAGAATAGGAACTACTGCAGGGCTATGTGTAGGATCTGTAAGGACCTGTAACTAACTGCAGGAGCTACAGAGATATGCAACTAACTGCAGGAGGTTAAAGGGATTAAATCTAATAAAACTTTGGTAGACTTGATTAAGAGGCTAATGCTTTAGGGGTTCTTAAGGATAAAGTTATTTACAAAAAGGATAAAAAATATAAAGCATTTTACATCAGTAGAAACTTTGCATATAGATCAGGGACAGGCAAGGATGCCAAAGCTGTAAAATTATATTATGACAGTTTTATAGAGGTTTACAATCAGGAGGAGCAAAGCGTTGCAGGTATGGGGCTGATATATAATGCAATCTTACATCTTCATAAGCATAGCGATTACCTAGTGAAAGATGTAAATAAATGGTTTGTATCTGAGGATGACTTTATCAAACATGCAGATATATGCGAGATCCGCCAACTTAATAAGCGATCTTTGCTTGAAAGATTGGACGGACTGACCGATAACGGTACTGATATTTTTGAGGCTAAGATGTCAGGGAGAGGCAAACTCTCAATAGCAAGATATAAGGTTAACAATAAAATAATTGAAAGTCATAGCAGGGGATATTTACCTCTGCTTTTTTTATGCCCTAATACTATTGTTGCTCAATAATGGTATTATCCCTCCCTGATCCCTCACTGGAGGCAAAATAAGTCTGTGTAAGAGCTTTTAGACGTCAACTAGCATAAAAATAATACCTTACAAGCTATTAAAACGCCTATAAGGGCCCTTAAAAAATACTTATATGACATATATCATATTTCAACATATTAGGGCATAGGTGCAAGAGGGCATGCAAGTACTTATACAGGCATATAGAGGCATATAGAGGCTTATACACAATAAAAGAGCCCAGCAGTATAAACTGCTAAGCTCCTTAGTATAGTTATTATTGTTGATGCTACAGGTCTTGCTCCTGCTTTTCTTTGTCTTTAGCAGAACGCCCTACATTGAACTCCTTAACTGCTCCTATGATCAAGCATACTACAACATAGGCTAAGAATATATACCATAGACCTATAAAGAACGATTTAAAATAAAACCATAGCATGAAAGAAACAATAACAAATGCAAACACGCTTAGAGCTGTTGTAATGATTGATAACATTTAAATGACCTCCTTGTATGCACCACTGCCCAACTACCTATTGAACTAATCTAAAACCTCTCAGAACAATCTCTTTTTTTGACCCGGTAGTCGGGAGGATTTCTCGGAAAAAACAACTTATTCTATTAGATAATCCCGTGCAGAAATAAATCAATCATTTCCTCTAAAGCAATCGTTTTGCTGATTATTTGTTTAGAAGAAATATAAGGGGCCAGTGTAACAAAGAAATAAGTAGCAATTTTCTCTCCAGTAAGCTGATGTTTTAATTGCTTTTCGTAATCATCAAATAATAAGATGAACGGCCGTTTATAACTTTCTTGAAAGATTTGGTATAGGATGCGTCTACTTTCAATGGAAATGTCTGCTTGCATATCTTGCATCATAGTATAGATATCCATGTCTTGGTTATCTTGTAGATAATAAGACATTTGTAATAGTTTACCAGTTAGATCAAGTTGGTCATTTTCAACAATCGCCAATAGGTCAGTGTATACTTCCTCACCTATTTCATCTAAAACCCCAAGATAAAGGCTTTCCTTGTTTTTAAAATGATAATACAAGTTTGGTTGTGTAATCCCAACTTCTTTCGCAATCATTCTAGTAGAGGTAGCCTTATAACCACTTGACATAAACTTATTTCGTGCAACTTCAATAATACGACTTCTGCTTGAAGAATCTTTTAAGGACATGATGAGATGAACTCCTCTCTATTTAATATTATAGCTTGATTCCACAAAAAAGCCATGCATAAATCTCCTATACTTGATAAGTCATACCTTAAATGGTAATCTGTTATTAATAAACTTATCAAGTGATAAAATAATGAAATAGATCTATCAAAAGGGGACCAATAACATGACGACTAAAGAAAGAATTGCAATCATTGGGGCAGGGATAGGTGGTTTATCTGCAGCTATCCGCTTGCAGCATGCAGGATACCAAGTTGAAATTTTTGAGAAAGAATCGTTGCCGGGCGGTAAGATGAACCAGATGGCAGTAGATGGCTATACCTTTGATGTAGGTCCAACGATTGTCATGTGGCCAGAAGCATATAGAGAGTTGTTTACATTAACTGGTCGGGACCCAGAAGACTACATCCCTATGCAGAAACTAACCCCGATGTATGATGTATATTTTAAAGGAGACCCTTATCGCCACTATAGCGTGAGCAATGATTTGACTGATTTAATGGCTTTAATGGAGTCAAAAGATCCACAAACCGCGCTTGGTTTTCTTCAATACCTTGCAGAGATGTACCAACGATATCAAGTGGCTATGGACCATTTTATTAGGCGACCATTTAGACATAAATCGGATATATACAATCCTTCTATGTTGATTAATGCACTTAAATTAAAAACATTTGATAGTGCAGAACATATGATGGCGAAATTTATTCCAAATAAAGATATCCAGCAGTTAATGGCTTTTCAAACACTTTATATAGGCGTTTCTCCTAAAAATGGGCCTTCGCTTTATAATATGATTCCGATGATTGAGCTATTATACGGTATTCATTATGTCAAAGGTGGCATGCATACCGTCGCTAAAGGTTTTGCGCAATTGTTTGAAGAATTAGGTGGAGTCATTCACTATAATACACCAGTGGATAAGATTTTAATCGATGAACAACAAGTGAATGGTTTACAAGTAGGAGAGCGCTTTATTCCTAGTAAGAGAGTCATTTCAAATGCTGATTTCCCATATACGATGAAACATTTAATAGATGGCGATTTAAACCGTGGTAAATATACAGCCAATAAGATAGACCAAATGGATTATTCTTGCTCTTGTTTAATATTCTACTGGGGCGTAGATGGTACGTTTAAAGATTTGAAGACCCATAACTTTATCATCTCAGAAGATTTAGATGATAACATGGCACGCATTTTTGACGGACGTTTGATTGACAACCCATCAATATACCTTCACGTACCTTCTCAAGTGGATGAAACACGTGCACCAGAAGGAAAAGCTAATTTCTATCTCCTGATGCCGGTTTCAGAATTAGGCACAGCACAATATGCTTATGACCAATCAACAGTGCAATTTTATAAAGAGAAAGCGTTGGAAACACTGGCGCGTATACCTGGATTAGAAAATCTTGAGAGCCAAATTGAAGTAGAACGTGTATTTACGCCTAATGATTTTGAATCCCACTATAATGCATATCGCGGGGCTACTTTTGGTTTGCAACCAACCTTAATGCAAAGTAACCACTTCAGACCGCAAGCAAAAGCTGAAAATGTGTCGGGTTTATATTTCACAGGTTCCTCCACACATCCAGGTGCAGGGGTCCCTATAGTCATCGAGAGTGGCAAAATTTGTGCCGATGAGTTGATGTTAGATGACGAGGGTTAGAGTTAGAGAGGAAAGGGAGATTATGGCAAGAAATCGTTTGCTTAGCGCATCTTATAAAGCTTCTGAAAATACGATGGCAGAAGCATCAAAGAGCTTTTACCAGGCTTTCCGCTTGCTACAAAAAGAGACATTTGAAGGTGTTGCAGCTTTATACGCCTACAATCGATATGTAGATGATATTGCAGATAGCGGAGACCTCACACAAGAAGAAGCTCTGGGAAAGTTAGATGATTTAGAAGCACAAATTCTAAATATAGAAACGAGTGAAGAAGTGCCATTTGCTTGGTGGTTGGCCTTCAAAGATACGGTATCTACCTATCAAGTGTCTACTGATGCTTTGTTGAAACAGATCCAAGGACAACGAATGGATATTTTAGGCCACGAAGTAGTCGATATGGATGACTTGGTTGCTTACGCTTCAAATGTTGCTGGGTCAGTAGGGGAAATGTTATTACCTCTACTAGTGGACGAAGCTACTGAGATTGATCAAGCTATGCGTCAAGCAGCAATAGATTTAGGTATTGGTATGCAGTTAACGAATATTTTAAGGGATGTCGGTGAAGATTACCGTGAAAGACAACGGATATATCTCCCACAGACCTTGCTTGATCTTTATGGTGTTGATGAAGCAATGATCAAACAGTTGTCATATAAGGGTGGCGCTATCCCTCAGAATTGGATTGATTTATGGGAGCATCTCTATCAGATTGCTGACCAATACTACTATAGTATTGAACCCTTTTTAAAAGACTTTAGCCAAGCGGCACAACTACCCATCCTAACATCTGCCTATATCTACCATGGAATTGGTGATGCTGTGAGAAAAGCGAATTACAATTGCTTCACTCAAAGAAATTATACTAGTAGCCTTGAGCGGGCGCGCTTGATTTTTAAAGCGAAGAAAGTGTTAGATGACACATAAATAGGACCGCAAAAAGTCTTAATGACGGGGGTAGAATATTATTTAGGATGTTAGTGTGTCAATTGTACAAAACTGCTAATAGGACTAAAATATAAGGACAAGCATACGTTTTATAAACACTAGTCATCAAATCCGACCTACATTAGTAGTTGGATTTTTGACGATGAACAATTAGATTCAACAGGTAGAGAGAGGAAGCAAATAAGAATGTTTTTAGCCATTAAAGAAATTTTATATGCAAAGAAAAAGTATAGTTTAGTCGTTGGGGTCATGTTTTTAATTTCATTTCTGGTATTTTTCTTAATTAGTTTGGCTTATGGCCTAGCGATGGAGAGTCGAATGGGGATTGACCAGTGGCAAGCTGACCAAATCATCTTGACAGAAGAAGCAGATGGGACAATGAGTCGCTCTAATATAGATGAAGAAGATTATGATGCGGTTGATGCAGATAATAAAGCTGCAATACTACAGATGCCAACCAATATGCATTCAGATGATATCGAAAGCGATGAACAACTATCTATTTCCCTATTTGGTATCAAGTTTGATGACTTTATTGCACCTAAAGTGACTGAAGGTCGTCAGGTGAATGCTGATAATGAAGCTTTAATTGATGATAGTCTAACTGAACAATATGGTCTAGGAATAGGAGATACGGTAACGATTGAAGGACAATCATTTGAAGTTGTGGGATTAACGACAAATATGAAATATAGTATTGCGCCGATGGTTCATATCACACAAAATGCTTTTAGAAACATTCAAAATGCTTCATTGAATACATCGAATACATCAGATAATAGCCAAATTCCTGAAGGTGAATCAGGGCAAGAAGCGGATAATCAAATGATTAATGCTATTGTCGTACGTGGTGAAGCAACACATCTACCTGACGATCTGAAAGTATGGTCAACGGCAGATTTTATCAATAATTTACCAGGATATAGCGCACAGCTACTTACATTTATTTTTATGATTGGCTTTTTAATTTTAATTGCAGCAGTTGTGATTGGTATCTTTATTTACGTACTCACTATTCAAAAAATTGACGTGTTCGGCGTGATGAAAGCTCAAGGTATTTCAACAGGCACAATTGGTCGTTCTGTGGTTGTGCAAACCTTTATCCTTACATTAATAGGTCTAATATTAGGCGTTGCAGTGACCGTTTTGAGCATTTATTTCCTACCAGCTCAGGTGCCAACTCAAATCAATTGGCTATTCTTTATAGCAGTCGGCGGTTTGATTTTACTTTGTTCATTAATTGGTGCCTTATTCTCAGTGAAAACAATAGTGAACGTCGATCCAGCAAGAGCAATCGCCTAGGAGGTCATTATGAGTGTATTAACAATTGAAAATGTACAGAAAAAATTTAAAGATGGGGATACGGAAATTGTGGCCCTTGAAGAAACATCATTTACAGCAGAGCAAGGGGAGTTTATTGCTATTATCGGCCCGTCCGGTTCAGGAAAAAGTACCTTTTTAAGTATTGCTGCTGGCTTACAGAAACCCACACAAGGTAGGGTCATGATTAATGATAAACCCTTTAGTGAAAAGAAAGAAAAAGAGCGGGCGCGCATTCGTTTTGAAGAAGTAGGATTTATCCTACAAGCGTCAAACCTTATTCCATTCCTAAAAGTATCTGATCAATTGAAATTAGTAGATAAACTATCTAAAAAAGAGAAAAGTCCATTAGATTTATTGGAACTACTAGGTATTGAAAGATTAAAAAATAAATTTACAGAGCAAATTTCTGGGGGTGAAAAGCAACGTGTAGCGATTGCACGCGCTCTCTACAATAACCCTTCAATCATATTTGCTGACGAACCAACAGCCAGCCTAGATTCTAAACGGGCGATGGATGTGGTGGATATCTTGGCCAAAATGACCAAACAACAAAATAAAACAACCATCATGGTTACACATGATCTTCGCTTAATAGACCAATGCGATAAAGTCTATGAAATGAATGATGGTGTCTTAACCTTAAGAGAAAATACTGATATGACTAAGGATGTACAGATGGTTTAAATGAAAGTATAATTAGATAGATAAAGGGCAAGATTATAGATCAAATAGTTGAAAAAAACATTTCCTAGTCCATGTTTTCTCTTTCTAGGTCATATCTTTAGCTGTCTTATAGTAATCTATTAGAAGGGGAGACAAACATCTTATGTTTGCGCTCCTTTTTTTAATCCTTTCTTATCCGTGGTTGACAGGCATATTGGCAGTTATCCTGATAGGATTCACGTGTGATGATAACAATGTTTGTATTGACCAAATAGTTAAAAATGATCACTGACATTTGCCGAAAAAGATTGCTATTAGTCTACACTCTATATATAATAATTCAGGATTGAAATATTATATGGTATATATAATGTTTCAAATAAAATATTAGAGAAATGTTTACTATATTTGCAGATATAGTTTATGAATAAGGAGCCTACTTATGGTTAACCCATTAATTGTTATCCCAACATTAGAACCTGATCAAAAACTGATCAAGCTATTAGCTGATATTCGTGAGGTTGATCAAGATTTATCTATCTTAATGATTGATGATGGCAGTGGAGATAAATACCAAAATATCTTTGATCAAGCAGAGGAAAATTTTAATGTGCAAGTGATTCACCATCCTAAAAATCGAGGCAAGGGTGCAGCTTTGAAGACAGCGATGGCAGCTATATTAGTGGACTATCCTGAAATAGATGTGATGGTTACCATTGATTCTGACGGCCAACATTCTTATAGCGATATGATGAAGACAGTTGAACTAGCAAAGCACCATCCTGATGGCCTTGTATTAGGTACCAGGCAATTCGATAGAAACGTGCCATTAAGGAGTAAATTTGGCAATCTAGTCACAAGGATGATCATGCGGATAACAACAGGAATTCAAGTTAGCGATACACAAACAGGCTTACGTGTTATCCCAAGAGAATTCTTACCTCAATTGGTTGAAGTTTCAGGAGACCGGTTTGAGTATGAAACGAATATGTTAATAGAGACAAGAAAACAAGGATGGCCAATCTATGCCCAGCCTATTCAAACAATTTATATAGAAGACAATGCTTCCTCTCATTTTAGAATAATCAAAGATTCGATTGCCATTTATGGTGTTGTTTTTAAGTATATTCTATCTTCTATCTCATCTTTTTTACTAGATATCTTACTATACGCTGTATTCATACACCTTTTAAACCAACTAAACCTATCAGCTATCTTTATAGCATCCATTTTGTCACGCTTAATATCATCGCTATTCAATTATTATATCAACCAAAAATTTGTATTCCAGAAAAGCTCATCATATGCATTGTTGAAATATTATAGTCTGGTCATCTTGCAAATTTCCCTATCATCCTTACTTGTGTTTGCGATTCACCAGATCTTTAAGCTAGATGAAGTGGTTGGTGTGAAAATCCTTGTAGATACGTTTTTATTTCTATTGAGCTATTTCGTGCAAAAGACATTCATATTTAAGGAGAAATAAGTGATGAATTATGACCAACTTAAGCGTAGGATTTTATACACTTTTACAATTTTAACGACCGTTATTTATCTGGTTTGGCGTGGTATATACACTTTACCTTGGAATGAATCCATATTTGCATTGATCTTTGGTTGCCTGCTTTGGTTGAGTGAAATTTGCTCTAATTTTACAGCTATATTATTAATTTGGAGTAAAGGTCAAGCTAAGCCTTTAGAGAAACCATCCGTATCCTTCGAGGATTATCCAGATGTCGATGTTTTAATCGCCACCCATAACGAAGATAGCGTATTACTTACTAAGACAATTAACAGTGCATTACGGATGAAGTATCCAGACAAATCTAAGGTGCATATTTACTTAGCGGACGATAATGAGCGCCCTGAAATAGAAGCTTTGGCGGCTAAATTTTCTATTGGTTATTTAGGTGTCAAGAACAATAAACATGCTAAATCCGGAAATTTTAATTATGCTTTAGCCCATACCCATTCTCCGCTTATAGCTACTTTTGACGCAGATATGATTCCGTACGCCGATTTTTTAATGGAAACGGTGCCTTACTTTATTGATAATCAAAAACGGATACAAGAAGGTCACGAACATATTAAACCAATGGGCTTAGTACAAACGCCACAAAGTTTCTACAATGCAGACATGTTCCAATTTAACCTATTTTCAGAAGGGGATATTCCAAATGAACAAGACTTCTTCTCAAGGGAAGTAAATGTATATAATAGTGCCCACGGTGCAGCAATTTACACCGGTTCAAATACTGTCATCTCAAGACAAGCAATTGTAGATGCAGGGGGATTTCCGACGAATACGATTACAGAAGACTTTCAACTTGGCGCACAGATAAATATGGCTGGCTACCAAAACATTTCAACCTTAGAACCTATGGCATCCGGTTTAACACCCACAGATATTCCGAGCATTCTAAAGCAGCGTGTTCGTTGGGGTAGAGGTGTGGTGCAAAGTATTTTTAATATCCGGGCTCTGACAAATCCTAAATTGACCATCGCCCAACGTTTAGTGTATCTAAACGGCTTTCTATATTGGTGGTCTTTCTTTAGGCGTTTACTTTATATTTTTGCACCGATTTTATTTACCGTATTTAATATCCGCGTAGTGGATACCGATTTTTGGGTGCTTTTAGCTTTTTGGTTACCAAGTTATGTACTTATTCAATTTGTCATGGCAGATATTTCAAGCGACTTGAGAACTTCGAGATGGGGTGAAATTCAAGAAACAATCTTCGCTCCTTACTTGGTTATACCAATTTTTCTACAAACAATAGGATTTAAAGAAACTAAATTTAAAGTAACCAACAAGGATGCCAAACAATCCAATAAAGATTTATTATACGTATTACCACATGCCATTATGTTAGCGCTAGCTGTTTACGGCGTTATTACCTTTAACTACGGAAAATTTGGCTCAGAAATCGCATATGGGTCTGTGATTACTTTTTGGTTGTTGTCACATATTGTCAACTTAACATTTGCTTGTTTATATTATCTTGGTCGGCCAGCCTATCGTCAGTCTGAACGGTTTGCAATGACCAACGATATTACCGTGACAGATGCCACCGAAACATACCATTTCGTTACACATGACATTTCAGAAACAGGTTTATCTTTTGTTGCTGACTGTCCTTACTACTTTAGTCCGGATGAAAATTTAGCCATTACTATCCGCAAAAAGGATGAAGTCGCCAATCTGAAGGGGAAAATTATACGTGTTTGGGAGAAGGGTCAACATTTTTATTATGGCGTTCAACTTGAAGAAATCAACAAGCGTAATGAAGCGGATCATTTGAACTATCTACAAATTATTTATGACGGATTTAACCAAAGTTTAAGGCAAACAATGGATCCAATGGTCACAATGATTGATTCATTCTTAATCAATTTCCAACAAAGACAAAATTTGTCTAAGCCTCTTAATCATACTAGTGAGGTCTACCCGCCAATAAAGGTTAATCAAGCTATTGCGTTAGCGGAAGGTCAAGTTTATGTGTATTGGACCAACTATCAAACCATCGCTTTAGATAAGAAGGACCTTACCCATTTACAAATAGGGGAAGTGAACTTACAAATAAATATGATGAGTGAAACAGATAGCCATAAATATATCTACCAGATAGAAAATCTAGACCAAGTAATGGCGATATCCCGTATGAAAGCTTTAATTCATGAATGGTTGACGCTAACAAAAACTAAGCAAAAGCCAGTTGAGGAGGCCAGTTTATGATGATTATTGGATTACTTGTCTACGCTTTGGTCATTTACGGGTGGGCAGCTTGGTTGAAGGGCGTAGCACATATTGAACATCGAGTGTCATATGTTGCTGCCTGTGCATGGATAATTGTTGTATTATATCTTGCTGCATTTGTAGATGGTTTAAACATAGCTAGCCTATGTCTCTCTATAATGGGATTGATTTTTGCTATATGGCATCTGTATCAAGGGATTAAAAATCGCCATCAAAATCCATTTAGAATCTCATCTATTGGGGTTTGGTTGTTATTTTACGCTGGGATATTCATCCATATATTCTTGCAGATCCATTTAAATCACTATGATAACTACTCTCACTGGGCGACCATCGTTAAATTTCTTTACACCGAAGGGCGGTTACCGGATGTACATGACACCATAATCGCTTATACTTCCTATCCGATGGGGTCATCTTTGCTCGTATACTTTGCAACCTATCTTGCAGGTTATTCGGATAGTGTTTTAATGATAGGGCAGTTTGCATTAATTCTCTCCTGTATTTACGCGATGTTTTCAGCAGTCAGAGATTCTAGTCGGATCCTTATTCTTGCTATATTATTTAATATCATCGCAGCTTTTAACCACTTCAATAAGGCTATCCGTATGAACAACCTACTCGTTGATTTCTTATTGCCTTTACTAGCATTGGCTGGGATTGCTGGCATTTATAAAATGCGCAATAATCTAAAAGCCATGAGTGTCTATACCTTACTAGTTGTTTCTGCTTTAACCTTAGTCAAATCGAGTGCTATTTTCTTTGCAGCAATTATCCTGATTTATTATCTATACGAAAGTATCAGACATCTATTCAGGGAAAAGGGTAAATTCAAATCAAGCTTGCTTGTGCTAATGACAAGTGTCGTATCCTTTATGCCTATTTGGCTTTGGAACATCCATGTAAAGGCTAATTTCCCTGTGACGAAGCATGAAGTTTCAGTGACCTCTTACCAAGAGATATTCCAAGCAAAAGATGGAACTATTGTTCACCAAATCACTGATTTATTCATTGACACTATCACAAGTCTATCCACAGTTTCCACCCAAGGTATTATACTGGTTCAAGTGATGATGATTGGCGCTTATATGATGATTCGTTGGGGAATTGGTAGGAAGAACTCTATCCTTTGGCAATTAGCTTTAATCAATATCATTACAATCATCTATTATATAGGCATATATGCCATGTTTTTATTCTCTATGCCAACAGAAGAAGCCTTATATCTTGCTGGGTTTGACAGGTATGCATCAAGCATGGTCATTATGGCGCTAGGCCTAGCGGGGATGTTTCTTGCTAGACAAATCGATTATGCTTTTTATGAACAACGAATCGATTATCGAAATTTTAAATCTTATAAATCCATCAAAACAAAAAAACTATACCAATATACGTCAATATTCTTGTTATTCTCATCAGTCTTATTGGTTATGTCAGAATCAGGCGGGTTGTTATATAACGAAGTTAATTATCAAACATCCGCTGCAGGTGAAATCACTAGCATAACAGGAAATCATATGACATTAAATGATGACCGGTACCTGATCGTTACACCAAATAAAGAAGAAGTCGATAACTACTTCGTTGGGTTCTTCGGTAAATACTGGTTATACTCACCCAACGTCGATGGTAGAGAAGACTTTAATATGTCACTAGCGGAATTTAAGGATTTAATTGCGTCATACGACAAAATTATGATTTTAGAAGATCACTATACCTTTAATGAAATGACTGAATTAATAAACGGTAAAACCTATCAACCGGGTATATATACTAGTAAGGAATTACTCGCTAACAACTAGGACTCTGTTATAATATAAACCATCATATTTAAAGGAGTGCTCTCATGTTATATAAATATCCGTATCAATCTGAATTAGGCATCATTACATTACTAGCAAACGACCATGGATTATTGGGCGCATGGTTTGAGAATCAATCCAAATTTGGCGGTACATTTGATCTCGATAAGATAGAACCAATTGCAGAATTTCACCAATCAATGATTATTAATAAAGCGGTAAAATGGTTAAACGCATACTTCGCCAAGCAACCACTTGAAACAATCGATTTTCAATTAATGCCTCAAGGTACTGCTTTCCAACAAGATGTGTGGACTGAACTACAAAAGATTTCTTATGGCCAAGTTATTACTCTAGGCCAATTAGCTGATAGAATTGCAGCTAGACAAACTAAAGGGCGAGGATCAGTAAATGCTGTGATTGGTGCAGTAACATGTAATCCAATAGCCATTATGATTCCAAGTCACCGCGTCTTGATACCAAGCGATCAAGCAGGGAATCTACTTGCCACAAATCATTTAGGACAAGTACTTAGAAAATTTGAAAGCAGTTAATTAAAAAGCATCAAAACCAAGAGATGATTGGTTTCGATGCTTTTTCTATTGTGTTATTTTATGCCCATATATGATACGAGACCATATGACTCATACATCCTCACTAACTCTAACGGTCTAACACATATAAAACCCTGAATTCTTTGACTGTTGGTTAGTATTATAGGACAAATTAATACACAATCTTATACATATTTTCATCCCAACCAATTATAGATTCACTAAAGTAGTTTGAGTTGCTTAATTCTAATCGTATAATTATCTATTTTATTATATATATACTAAATTGGACTTATTTTTATTTAGGTCATAAAAATTTTACAATAATTTAACAAATATATAGCAAAAAGTGAAAATTGTACCTTTTATTGCGACACTAGCAACGATGACTATTTACCGGGGGGCCACTTTAGTGCTGACGGATGGTAAACCGATTACTGGCTTAGATGAAACTTTTATTTTTCAATTTATGGGTAGGGGGTACTTCTTCGGTATTCCATTCCCAATCGTAATTACCCTAGTAGTATTTGCGCTTTTATTCGTGTTACTGCATAAAATGAGCTTTGGGCGTAAAACGTTTGCGATTGGTGGTAATGAGAAAGCATCATTTATTGCCGGTGTGAAGAGTAATAAAATTAAAATCTTTGTTTATAGTATTTCAGGTGTCTTAGCTTCACTAGCAGGGATTATTTTAACCTCGCGATTAAATTCAGCACAACCTACTGCGGGTGAATCTTACGAGATGGATGCTATTGCTTCTGTTGTTTTAGGTGGTACTAGTATGTCTGTTGGTAAGGGACGTATTTTTGGTACCTTGATTGGTGCTTTAATTATTGGGACATTAAACAACGGTTTAAACCTTTTAGGAGTTTCAACTTTCTACCAACAAATTGTGAAGGGTATCGTTATTATCATCGCTGTATTAATTGACCGTCGTAAATAAAGGAGTCGAAATCAATGAAGAAAGTAGTTTTAACATTAATTTTACCAATACTACTACTGGTAGGCTGTGCGCTAGCTTTTTCACTAGAAGCGCCGGGTGGTGCAGATGAGGCAGTGGTTGAAAATATGGAGCCAGCTGAAATTACTGTGGGACTGTCAGTTTCAACATTGTCCAACCCATTTTTCGTATCACTAGAGGGGGGCGTTAATACATTAGCCACTGAAAATGGGACCCAGGTCATCTCAGTTGATGCGCAAGATGATTCCGCTAAACAATCCAATGACGTGGATGATTTAATTCAACAGGGTGTTGATGTGCTGTTAATCAACCCAGTAGATTCTGCGGCTATTACGCCAGCTGTTGAAGCTGCCAATAGTGCAGGGATACCAGTTATTCTGGTCGACCGAGCAACTGACGCCGGTGAGTTTGTGACTTTAGTAGCTTCAGATAACGTTGCGGGTGGTGAGATGGCAGCGCAATACATTGTAGACCAGGTTGGCGAGAATGCAAGTACATTGCAACTAGAAGGTGTGCCAGACGCATCAGCTACGAATGAACGTGGTGAATGATTTACCAATGTTGCTGAAGCCAGTTTGAATGTATTAGATAGTCAAACGGCTAATTTTGACCGAGCTAAAGGGTTAACTGTAATGGAAAATATGCTACAAGGAAATAGCGATGTCCAAGCTGTATTTGCGCAGAATGATGAGATGGCATTAGGGGCAATTGAAGCGATCCAAGGTGCTGGATTATCAAATCAAATTACAGTTGTCAGTTTTGATGGAGCTGAAGGTGGGTCATTAGCAGCTACAATTGCACAACAGCCGGATGAAATGGGGCGATTAGCATTACAAGCAGCCTATGACTTCTATGCAGGGCAAGAAATTCCTGAGAAAATAGACTCACCGTTGGAGTTAGTAACCAAGGATTAAGAAATATCTGAATATAAGATAAAGGATAAAGCTTTTTATTGCTTTGTCTTTTATTTGTGCTTACTATGAGATAATGTCATATATTGATAAAATTCAATTTTGAGACTAAATAGGTGAACTAAAATAGTCATAAATAAGACTGTATAAGTCATAGTGAATTTTTACAAATTTCTTATCTCATGCTCCATACTCCACATTGTCTTGTAAATAAAACTTGATTTTTTACCATTAACTCTATACTCAATTCGAAATTGAGATATCCCTTTCGCTAATTCTGGTTGTATAGCTAAGTATTCTTCCGATTAGATTGTTAATTCAGGGATAGCAGATAATTTGTAGAGTTAAGTCAATATTCATTAATTATGACTTAACTCGGTCTATAAAATTATATATATTTTAATTCTTTGAGAATTAGTGTGTATTGTCTACTTTCTCTAGGAAGATGATGAAATATTTGTTTAGATAATTTTGATTTTCTGAAAATTCGAACATTTTAATACTTTGCATTGTCTGACCTGGATATCTGATTGATGTAATTATTCGAGAGTTTTCATGTAAAGTTAAAGGGATAGAAATTGGAATTGGTTCTTCAGTGAATAATTCTTCAAAATCTGTATTGAATTTGAATTTGAATTTGAATTTTAAGTCTTATTCTATATGTTGTACATCATGTGTTACATAAAAAAATTCAACCTATCAGAATTAGCGCAGATAGGTTTTCCCAGTTAGATCAGTTAGATGTAAGATAGACAGTTGCCTAGCAAACTGAATTATTTTAGATTAATTCATTAGTTAACAAAATAAAATAGAAACAATGTTGTACAAAAATGTAAAAAGGCTTTTGGGAGAACAATGTTTATACACCCTTTTATATACATATAGGTTATATTTCGAAAGGGAAAGTCATGAAATTGTATTATGGTTGTAAATTATATTGATGGATGATTCATTTTTGAACTATAATTAAATGCAAAGATAAAACTTCTTAATTTAAAAAAATACGACTTTAAACTATTAATACTTGGTATTTTTAATTAAAGAAACTTTTGGTAATGGTTAGAAATGATTTAGGATAATTGGGAGGAAAAATGGAAAAAGTATACACACCTTATGATTTATGGCTATTGTTTAAAAAATACTTTATTAGAATTCTAAATATGGGGATTATCGGTGCAACTTTAGCAGCGATAGTGGTCATGTTTTTCGTCGAGCCACAATAGTCATCTCAAGCGCAGTTGATTGTAAATCAACGTAGTAGTCAGGATACTTCAATTCAATATAACGAAGTACAAACTAACGTAACTTTAGTCAGTACCTACAGAGATATTATCTTAGGAGATGGTGTGCTAACGGAAGTGAACAATAGTTTGGATGGAAAATTTACAGTTCCTCAACTACGGAATGCTTTAAGTGTTGAACAATCTACTTATTCTCAAGCTTTTAACATTTCTGCAACGATGGATACACCTGGAGATGCGCAAAATATTGTAAATAGTGCGATCACGGAATTTGAAAAAACATTGATAAGTATTTATGGTGATGATGTCTCAAATTTATATGTAGTTTCGTCAGCTACGTTCAACCCATCTCCAGTGTCACCTAATGTAGTACAAGTAACCATAATTGGTGGGCTCCTTGGAGCAATGATTATGGTGACTATCGCACTTGTTATTGAATTATTAGATAGCAGAGTGAAATCTAGTGACGACCTTATAGATCTACAAATGGTTAAACTAGGAGAAATTTTTGAACTAAGTGAAGATCAGAAAGAGCATTGTCGAGTACAAAGTACTATCTCTACTAAAAACAGAGGAAGAAGGGTGTAAATCATGTTTAATTTTAGAAGTAAGAAAAAGCAACAAAAACTAGAAAATGAACAAAAATTAGGATCACCTTTAGTAACATACTTCGAACCTATGTCAGCAGTAGCGGAACAGTATAAAACGATTCGAACTAATATTGAGTTTGCACAAATTAGCAGTTCAGTTAAGAGTATTGCAGTTACCTCTTCTATATCTATGGAGGGGAAGTCAACGACTGTTGTTAACTTGGCTTATACATACGCTCAAACTGGGAAGAAAGTATTAATTGTAGATAGTGATCTGCGTAAGCCAACTGTTCACCGGACGTTTAAGTTGAATAATGAACTAGGATTAACGACATTATTAGCGAATCCAGAATTAAAGTTTAATCAAGTAGTTCAAAAGTCTAAGGAATTAGGACTATATTTCTTACCTTCAGGACCTATGCCACCCAATCCTACTGAATTGATTGGGTCAACTCAAATGGCAAGTTTAATGCAAGAGTTGTCTAATAACTTTGATATGGTTATCTATGATACACCGCCTGTTAATTCAGTGACAGATGCTCAAATTATTGCGAGTAGAGTCGATGGTGTGATCTTAGTGGCTCGCCAAAACTTCGCACGTAAAGAATTAGTTAGAGAAGCCAAGCAAACCTTAGAAAATGTTAAAGCAAATATATTAGGCTTTGTTATTAATAATGTGCCCTTTGAAGAAGGAAAAGGGTATGGATACTATGCTTATGGCTTAGAGGAAGATGAAAAATGATTATAGACTTGCATTCTCATCTCATACCTGGTGTGGATGATGGAGCTCAAACCATCGAACAATCAATTGAATTAGCCAGGCAAGCTGTTGATGAAGGGGTTGAACATATGGTTCTAACACCTCATCATCGTAACGGTAAGTATATTAATTATAAGGCAGATGTACTCGAAGTAGCGAATACTCTGCAAGAGGCATACAATCAAGCTAACGTGAATCTAAAAGTCTATGCAACCCAGGAAATTCGTTTAACCGACAAGTTCCTGGATGATTTGTATAATGGGGAGCTACTATCGTTAGATGCCGCTGGAAAGTATTATTTGATTGAGTTTCCTTCTGATAGAGTACCTTCCAATGCTAAGCAAGTCGTACAAGAATTAATCGATGATGGAATTACACCAATAATTGCTCATCCGGAACGAAACCATGAATTATCAAGTGATCTAAATCTGTTGTATCAACTAGTCCAGATGGGGTGTTTATCGCAAATAACAACATCAAGTTATTCAGGTTACTATGGTAAGACACTGGTCGCGAACAGTCAATAAATGATTCAACATAATCTAGCTCACATATTAGCTTCAGATGTTCATCATATGAAGCACCGGCCAATGAATGTTCAAGTTGCTTTTGAGCGATTAGAGAAAGAATACGGACAAGAAGCTGTCCAATACTTTAAAGATAATGCACGAAACATCTTTAACGGGTACAAAGTCAACAAAAAGAAACCAATTGAGCCAAAGAAACCGCGTAAGAAGTGGTTTGGGTTATTCTAGAATAAGGAGCAAGCGATGTATACTATCATAAAGAGAATGATTGATTTTATCTTATCATTAATAGCGATTATCATACTAAGTCCAATTTTTTTAGTGTTAGCAATATGGATCAAAATAGATTCTCCTGGCCCCGTATTCTTTAAGCAAAAACGTATTGGGAAAAATCGTACATTCTTTCAAATTTATAAGTTTAGAACGATGCGTTCAGATACACCTAAAGATACACCCACGCATATGCTGAATGATCCAGCAACGTTTATTACAAGGTCGGGACATTTTTTACGTAAAACAAGTCTCGATGAATTACCTCAACTAATTAATATTCTAAAAGGGGAGATGGCTATTATTGGTCCAAGACCAGCACTTTGGAATCAAGATGACTTAGCAGATGAACGCGATAAGTCTGGTGCGAACGATGTCTTGCCAGGATTATCAGGATGGGCTCAGATTAATGGACGAGATGAACTACCCATCCCTATTAAAGCCAAGTTAGACGGCGACTATGTTGACAACATGAGCTTTGCCTTTGATCTAAAGTGTTTCTTTGGAACAATCAGTAGTGTTCTAAGAACCGATGGAGTAGTCGAAGGTGGAACCGGGGTTATTGAGAAAGCTAAGAGAGAGATTAAGGATTAACAACTTCATAAGAAATGTAAGCCTGAAATATCGGGGTTGCGTTGTTTTTTATTAACACTTAAGTATAGAAATATTCTTATATTTAAATGTGGATTACTATGTTGATTCTATGGTTGTATCTTTATAATATAGTTTTATTTGAAAAAAAATGAAATTTGTTAATCATTAATACGTAAGTGAATTATAACTATTAGGTAACTTATTTATTAGATAAATTTCAATCAGAAGGAGGATATGATGGTTTCAGATATTACTGTTATCATTTTAACAAAAAATGAAGAGAAAAATATTGAGGATTGTTTAAAATCTCTAAAAAACTTTGCAAAACGAATAGTAATTGTAGATAGCGGAAGTACTGACAAAACAATTGAAATTGCAAATAAGTATAATGTGGACGTTTATTTTCATGATTTTGAGAATTATGCTAAGCAGTTTAATTGGGGAATAGATAATACAAATATTAGTACGCATTGGACAATGAGACTAGATGCAGATGAAAGATTAACACCAGAATTATGCCTAGAATTAGAAAATTTAATGAACATAAACAAGAATACAACCATTAATGGGATAACAATGGAAGCTTGGTTATATTTTATGGGAAAAAAAATAAAATATGGTGGTCCAAAAAAAAGAAAATTAATGGTTTTTAAAACTGGTATTGGAAGAATCGAAGATCGTAACATGGATGAACATACTATTTTAAAGAAAGGTGATTCTATTGCAGCAAAAGAAAAATTCCTTCATTATGACTTTAAAAATTTAACTTTTTTTATAGATAAGCTAAATTGGTATGCAAGTCGAGAAGTTTTAGATTATTTCGATTATATAAATCAAGATTTGGATGAAAATCTTAAAGATAAAGCAATACTTTCAACAAGAAAAAAGAAATTTGGTTTTTATTATAAATTTCCTATGTTTATTAGAAGTTGGTTATTGTTTATTTATTTTTACATTTTTAGATTAGGATTTCTTGATGGTAAAGAAGGTTTTATTTACCATTATTTGTATCAAAGATGGTACAGAATGTTGGTAGATGCAAAAATATACGAAAAAATTCAAAAAAAATAAAAATATATTTGAGGATGGTTATTAATGAAAATTGGAATTTTATCAATGCAACGAATAGTTAATTATGGCTCATTTTTACAATCATATGGATTAAAGAATATTTTAGAAGAATTAGGACATGAAGTTGAATTTGTTGATTATAAAATCGATAAACCTTTATTAGCATCAAAAGGAGATAAAAAAAATTATTATAAAGAAGTAGTACGTAATAAAATGATTGATATTGTTAGTAATAGCAAGTTACTAACTAAATTATTACCTGAAAAGCATAGAGAAGTAATTGAAAATATAAATAAATACAAAACTGAATTTTTACCGCTAATAGGTGTAACTGAAAGAAAAAATTACAATCCAAAACTAGATGCTTTAATAATTGGTAGCGATGAAGTTTTTAATGTCTTTCAAAAATCTTCAAGGGTAGGTTATTCGTTAGAGCTATTAGGGAAAAATAATAATGCGAATAAGTTAATTAGTTACGCAGCGTCTTTTGGTAACACAAGTATTGATAAAATTAAAAGTTTTAGCAAACGTGATGAGATTAGAGAATGCCTTTTACAGTTTGATGGTATTTCAGTAAGAGATGAGAATTCAAGTAGGATTGTTACAGAGTTAACTGGAATTAAACCTAATTCAAATTTTGATCCGGTATTGATGTATGACTTTTCAAAGGAGATACCAGTTGTAAATATTAAACCAGGCTATGTAATTGTGTATGCATATAGAAACAGATTAAGTGAAAATGATATACAAGCAATTATTGAATTTGCAAAAAGTAAGAATAAAAAAATTATTGGGCTAGGGGGCTATCAGGATTTTGTTGATGAATATATAAATGCTTCGCCATTTGAATTACTTAGTTATGTAAAAAATGCAGACTATGTGATTACTGATACTTTTCATGGTACTATTTTTTCAATCATTAATCACAAGAAATTTGTTTCACTAATCAGGGTATCAAAAGATGGTTCTTACGGTAATCAAGAAAAAATGGAAGATTTATTAAATAAGTTTGGATTAAGTTCAAGAGGAGTATATGATCCAAATCAAATTAAAACTATAATAGATCAAGAAATTGACTATAATTCAGTGGAAAATATAAGAAAGCAAGGTGTAAAAAATACCTTGGCATTTTTAAGTGAACATTTAAATAAATAATGGAGGCTATAATGGATGGAATAAGCGTTATAATACCTTGTTATAATTGCTCAGATACAATAATTAGAACTCTACAATCTTTGGAAAATCAAGAATTTAAAAATTTCGAAGTAGTAATAATAAATGATGGTTCAACAGATGATACGGAATATAAAATAATAGGATTTTCAAAATCGTCAGAACTAAATATTTCTTATTTTTCTCAAGTAAACATGGGAGTAAGTGCATCACGTAATAGAGGGATTATAAAAGCAAAAAATAATTTAATTATGTTTTTAGATAGTGATGATGTTTATCATCCACAACTGATGCAAATATTATTTGAGACTATAACTACAAAAGTAGCAGATACAGCATATTGCTATTTCACAAGGAATTTAAATGAAAAATTTTACACTGATTACAAACAAGATGATTTTGATATTCAAAAACAAACTCAAGAAGACTGTATGAATGACTTGCTATTTAATAAAGGTAAAATAGCTTTTACAAATTTTATTTATAGAAAAGCCATACTTATAAAAAATGAAATAATTTTTCCTGTAAATAGAATAACTGGTGAAGATTTAGAGTTTATTTGGAAATACTTATGTCATTGCCAAAAAATCTATAAAATTAACAATGAACTTTATGGATATTTTTATGTTGATAATTCAGCCACTAATAGAGTTTTTTGGGAAAGAACAGACTCACTTGAATCATTTAAAAATATTGAAAAATATCTTGTGAAAAATAATGTTATGTTTGCAGAAACTTATCAAAATTATATTTACTCAAGAGTAATCTGGTCATATGCCAAAACTTTTGCTAGAGGTAATAGAAAAGATTTATTTAATAGATTATCTGTTGAATTTAAAGTTAAAGACCATATGAGAAATATGATTTTTAATAGTAGAGATATAGCAGTAAGTATTACGGCTGCTATGTATTGCTTACAACCTTCTTTATTTTTTTATTTTGTTAGGTTTATATTCAATATTAAGGAAGTAAAATAAAATGATTTTATATATGTCGCTGTTAATCAGTTCTATTATTTTAGGAATTCTTATTCCTAATCTTGAAAAAAATAAAAAATTATACCTTTTAATTATTTTTTTAATTCTTGCTCTTATTTCCGGGTTAAGAGATAAAAGTGTAGGGTTGGATACTTATAATTATACAGATTTATTTTTTAAATATATTGATACTAATAAATTAACAACGTCTTTTCAAAATATTAGATTGGAAAAAGGATATATTTTATTAAATTATATAATAGGTATATTTACTGATAATGCTCAAGCAGTATTAATGATATCGAGCCTGTTTATTAATTATTCATTTGCGAGATTAATTTATAAGTACTCTAATAATGTTGCTATCTCAACCGTAATTTATATTATTTTTTTCTATCAATCAACAATGAATACAATGAGACAGTACATTGCTCTTTCAATATTCTTCTTTGGAATTGATTATTTACTAAAAAATGAAAAGTTGAAGTATTTATTAATTGTTGTTTTAGCAAGTCAATTTCATAGTAGTGCATGGATACTTATTGTATTAATAATAGTAACATTTGGATCAATAATGCAAAACAGGAAAGTTCTGTTACTATTATCCGTCGGATCTATTATAGTTATGAATTATTTTAATGAGTTACTAGAAATTTTTGTTAGGATTTTTCCAGTTTATCAGAGACTGTTAGTCTCTGATTTGTATACAAGTGAATCTCAAATTTCAATATTATGGATGATTATTTATGCTGCTATTCTAATCTTAGGAATTCACCAAGTACGTATGCCACTAAAAGAAAGAATTGAAAATAGTGAAGTTATACGACGTAAGAATGCATATAATGTATTTTTAGTAGTTTGGCATATCTTATTTATCATAAGCTATGTATTTTCTAATAGGATTTGGATTGCTAATAGAATACTGGTTTATTTTAAACCAGTATTAATTTTAATAGTGCCTTCGTTAATGGTTGGTTATAAATTTAAATTCAGGAGATCGCTTATCGGGATATTATTTTTATTTCTATTAATCATTTTTGCTATTGTTTGGTCATACACTATGTTTATTACTGATCCACACGGTGTAATGCCATATAGATTTTTTTTGGAATAGGAAGGGAGATTAATGATTTTTCTTAGTATAGTTGTACCAGTATATAATGTCGAAGAGTATTTAGAAAGATGTGTTAAAAGTCTGGTTAATCAAACATACGATAATATAGAAGTAATTTTGGTAGATGATGGAAGTACTGATAATAGTGGAAGTTTATGCGATGAATTTCAAAGAAATTATAAACATGTAACAACGTTTCATAAGGAAAATGGTGGATTATCTGATGCGAGAAACTATGGCTTAAAGAGAGCTAAAGGTCAATACATATTATTTGTGGATTCTGATGATTATATTGAGTTAAACACTTGTGAAAAATTCCAAGAGATTTCAGCTAATAAAGATGCAGATGTAATCGTTGGAGGGGCAATAAAAATTTTAAAAGATGAAAGAAAAATAATTGCTCATACCCACATTGATAATAAGAATGTGGTTTCAGGAGCACATTTTTTAGAGTCAGAATTAAAGAATAAATCAATGCATATGCCTGCTTGGCTTAATCTATACAAAAAAGATTTTCTCTCAAATAATGATTTATTCTTTAAAAAAGGAATATTACATGAAGATGAAGAATTTGTGCCTAGAGTTTTTCTTAAGGCAACAAGAGTAATATCTTCTGATATACTATTTTATAATTATATAATTAGAGAGGGATCAATTACTTCACAGAGTAATCAGTTAAAAAATATTAGGAGTATATTGGAAATAGTTCAGTCGCTAGAACCAATGTATAATTCACTTGAGAATAAGGCTTTAAAAAAAATGCTGGAAAACCATTCGGTTAATATTCTTATAAATGGATATTATAAAAATGATTTTAACGCACTTTTAAATTTTAAGTTGATTGATATAGGCTTTATACTAAGAAATTCAAATAATTTTAAAATGAAAATAAAATCTATTATATTTCTTTTGAGATTGGTATTATTTGATAAATTTTCAAAGAAAGGAAAATAAAGTGGCGAATGATATTTCAAAGAATAAAGTAAACAATGCACTTAAATTTTCCTCTATAGGAGAAATATTAGCAAGAATCTTAACGCCTCTAGTTAATATGATACTTGCTAGGTTACTAGCGCCTGAGTATTTCGGTGTAATAACTACAATAAATATGATTATTAGTTTCGTAGATATGTTTTCTGATGCAGGATTCCAAAAGTATATTGTTCAACATAACTTTAAAAATGATGATTCAAAGATTTTAGCCCTAAATGTTGCTTTTTGGTCAAACTTATCTTTATCAATTTTCCTTTGGATTATTATTATTGTTTTTAGAGACAGTATAGCTACCATGCTCGGTAACGAAGGATTAGGTAATGCAATTGCAATAGCATGTTTGCAACTTGTAATTTCTTCTTTTTCAAGTATACAAACAGCAAATTATAGAAGAGAATTAAATTATAAAGTGATTTTTAAGTCCAGAATAGCCTCATCAATTGTGCCATTTTTCATTACAATTCCTTTAGCTTATCTAGATTTTAAATATTGGTCACTAATAATGGGAAATACTATAGCATTATTAATTAATGCAATAATATTAAATTACTATTCAGATTGGAGACCAAAATTAGTTTTTAATTTTAATATTTTGAAAGAAATGTTATCTTATGGAATATGGACTTTATTAGATTCAGTAACTTCTTGGCTTTCAACATGGGTAGATGTTTTAATTATAGGAAGCACTTTTTCTGGTTATTATCTTGGTCTTTATAAAAATTCATTGAATATGGTAAATTCTTTAATGGCAATTGTGACTGCTTCAGTTTTACCAATTTTATTTGCCACTCTTTCTAGAATGCAAAATGATGATGAGAAATTTCAAAGAACATATTTTAACATGCAAAAAATGGTTGCATACTTGATTTTTCCAATGGGAGTTGGGGTTTTTATCTATCGGAGTTTAGCCACTGATTTAATGTTTGGAGAGGGATGGGAAGAAGCAAGTAACATTGTAGGAAGCTGGGCTCTAATTTTAGTGATAGGGATAGTATATTCAAATTTTAATGGTGAAGTATATAGAGCAAAAGGTGCTCCAAAGATTTCATTCATCTATCAAATAACACATTTACTGTTCTTAATTCCCGTATTAATTTATTCTAGATCTCTAGGATTTTGGCCATTGGTCTATTCTAGAATTTTAATTAGGCTACAAGGTGCAATCACCGGTTTTATTTTTATGAAACTATTTATGAAGTTCGAAATAAAGGATATGTTATTCAATTTAAATAAACCTTTACTTTGCACTTTACTTATGTATTTATTATCGCTATTATTAAAACCACTTGAAACATCTATCGTGCATAGTTTTATTAATATACTTTTATTAATATTAGCTTATGTAATTTCTTTAAGATTTGTTTCAAAAAATGACTATGATGCATTTTTAGGTTTAGTAAAAGGTACATTTATTAGTAGAATTAATAAATTGGGGGTAAAAAATGGAAAGTAACAATGAAGAAAGCGTAGTCCAAAATAAACAGAATAAAAGTCTTTTTAATAGACTTAGAACGGTAGTCGAATCCGTACTTACTGATAAACAAATTAGACAAGTTAAACAATTATTATATAAAAGTAGATTAAATAAAGCTTACAAGTTTGATCAAAAGATTTATTCAAATAATTCATTTGGGTTTGTACCGGAATATACTTTGGACAATTTAAGAGGGAAAATAACTTTGCATTATCACTCAATTGAGAAGGGTATGAGTAATAAAAATATTCGATTAGGTTTTGGTCAAAGAGCTTTTAGAGATTTATTTTATAGTATGGATAGTTTTATGGAACTAGGATATCCTTCTGATGATGAGAGATTCCTTAGTGCGGTTAATATAATAAGAGCGTATGTAAAGTATCATGATGATCATAATTTTGAAGTTGAAAATGTTAGAGAGCACTTGACTCGATACTTAAAATATTGCGAAAATCAAGAATTAAATGATCCAAAACCAAATAGAACCGTAAATTTAGAAAATATTAAAAATACACTAAATTATCCTTTTGACCAATTTTCAAGCAGTAGAATGAGTGTTCGTGATTACGAAAATTCAATAGTTAATCTAGAATTAGTAGAGGAAGCTATTAATATTGCATCACATACACCTTCAGTTTGTAATAGACAGCCATGGAAAGTGTATGTAATTGAAAATAAGGATAAAATAGTAGAAGCGTTAAATATTCAAAAAGGACTTAATTTGAATGAAAGAAATAATGTTCCTTTACTCTTAGCAATAACCGTCGATACATCTTATTATTCTAGTGATAAGGAGAGAAATGAACCATTCGTAGATGGAGGTTTGTTTTCAATGTCTTTATTATATGCACTTCATTTTAAGGGGTTAGCTGCTTGTTCACTAAATGCTAATATGAGTAACAAAGATTTAATTGAAGAGCATAAGTTATTAGGTACTAAAAATTCAGAAAGATTAATAATGTTTGTTTCTGTTGGAAATTATACTGAAAAAGTTATAGCTCCCTTATCAGATAGAGATTCATTTGAAAATTATATTAAATATGTTAGATAGATTATTAATATTAATATTTTAAGTCGCTATAATTACCCCACAACATAAGAATTTTAAGAAAGTAGAATATGTTCTAAGTATTAAAAATATACTATTGTATAGTTAATATTTAAAGTAGTTACACATCTTATAGGAACTTCCATTTTTGGGTTCTTTTACAAATAGTGTTGGTAAATAATTTCAAATATCGCGAATACGTTATTTAGT
>NZ_JVVG01000036.1:0-219 GCF_001053265.1 Carnobacterium sp. 1290_CSPC | reverse complement strand
GCTGTCCTTGTGGACACGCATAATAGAAGGCTAATTGATATTGTCGTTGATAGAAAACAAACGTCGCTCATCGATTACTTTTCTTCTTTTACCTGGACTGCTCGAAACAGCGTGAAGACAGTTTCGATCGATTTATATACACCTTATCTAGAGGTTATTCGCACATGTTTCCCTAATGCGAAGATTGTCATTGATCGATTCCATATAGTAAAGCTGTTG
>NZ_JVVG01000035.1:0-243 GCF_001053265.1 Carnobacterium sp. 1290_CSPC | reverse complement strand
AGCTTAACTTCTGTGTTCGAGATGGGAACAGGTGTGTCCTTCTTGCCATCATTACCACACGGCTATTTTATACAAATATACTAATAAAGCTACCAACGGGATTTGAACCCGTGACCTCCGCCTTACCAAGGCGACGCTCTACCAACTGAGCTATGGCAGCGAGTTGGTATATAAGTACAAAAAAACTCCGCAAGTAGGACTCGAACCTACGACATCTTGATTAACAGTCAAGCGCTACTACCA
>NZ_JVVG01000034.1:0-3311 GCF_001053265.1 Carnobacterium sp. 1290_CSPC | reverse complement strand
CTATCTTTTTCTATTATTCTACCTTATTTGATAGTAGATTTAAGACTTTGCAACAGAACCAAAAAAAGAGAATAAAAAAAAAAAGGGAAGCCTTGCTGATGCAAGCCATTAAAAAAAGGGGCAAAGCCCCTTAAACCCCTTATTTTCAAGAAAAAGGGGTAATTATTGTATGAGATTGTTTGAAAATCTAAGTAATTTTGCGTAAATTGCTGCATTTACAAGCATGCTAACGCATGGTCAAGGGTTAACACCCTTAACAAACCCCTAAAATACGCTCAGAAGCAAATTAGAGGGGGATAGAAGCGTTTTAAAAATGTTCAAGGGTATTTGTATGAAAATATATCTAAAAATCCATGAATACCTCTTAATTTACGTTTTCCGGATTTTGTTATAGTTTTATAAAGAGGTGTTAAGATGAAACATAAACAAAAACAAAATAAATACTTAAATATTTATTTTTGGATAGCTATAATTATATATATTAGTTTAGTTATTTTTTTTCCAGGTAATAGAACTTTAGAAATTTTTGGATTAGTTTTAGTATTTTTATTTTTCTTAATTCGGTTAATTCTTAGAAAGATAGCAAAATACTAATTCCTTTTTTTATTCCTAATTACACTTTCTAAAAGACTTATTATTAACAATATAGAGAAAAATATCTCTACTTCTCTACTATCAAAAAAAATAGAAGATATTAATCCAAAAATACTAAACCAAAAAAAATATTCCCTTACTTTATCCATATCAAATCTCCCTTTTCTTTTTCCAAAAATTATATCAAGAATAAAATTTTAAATAACTCAAAAAGGAATTAAAAGTAACAGCAAGCACAGTACTTGTACGTAGAAAAAATAAAATAAGCGAAAAAATTAGGATAATTTTTTCGCTTATTTTATTTTAACTTTGGGGCAAGCCCCAATCCCTTTGAACAAAACGAAAGCCGATTTAGAAAAAGGGCGCACTTATACATCATTTTAAAAAATTGGTAGCGTTGCGTAGTGGACGATACATTTAATCGTTGCTTCGCCACGGTTATTCCACGTCCATGGTGGCTCGTTGTCAAGGACAATCGGATTAGATAACAAGTACCTGTTTTTTAAACTTTATAATTTTTGTCAAAAAAGGGTTGCCATTCCAGTTATTAGAAGTATTGATTAACTCAAAGAGCCTGAGAAAGAATTGTTCAGCTAAAAACAAAAAGTCTATAAACTCCATTAGGTGTTTCGCAAACTAATGGAGTTTATGGATTTTTTATTCTAGCAAATTCAGTTTCATTTTTGTAGATTAAACCTCACGGAAGCTTTGGTTTAGCTGAATTAATTGTGAAATCAGATTGCCATATACACCAGATTCACTTGATTTGGTTATTGATTGGTAGACATCACGTGAAATGCACGGAAGTTTTTCTTGCAGTGATTTTCCTTTCTCGGTCAGCTGAATAACCAATTGCCGTTCGTCGGTGCTAGCTCGTATGCGATGCAATAGTCCTTGTTTTTCCATCTTTTTTAATAAAGGGCTTAGCGTGCCCGAGTCTAGAAATAGCCGCTCACCGAGTTGTTTTACAGATAAGTTGTCCTCGATAGCCATTAAGGTAATAAAGCCTGTGTAGGTCAAGTCGACTTCATCTAAGAAAGGTTTGTACATGCGAATGCTTTCTTTTGAAGCAACATAAAGTTGAAAACATAATTCATTTTGTAATGGATTGTCATTTGCGTTCATTTGAAGCAACTCCTTTCTTTTTATTTTAACAGAAACAAATTATTCCTCAAATACAATTAAATTGTGTACAATGTATTCAGTAAGGTAAAACCAAACAAATGTCAGAAAGTAGGAATAGATATGAAAAAAGTTTTTTCAACAAAAATGATTAATACAGGCGGACGTAACGGTGAGGTTCATTCTCCTGATAATTCTTTTGAAATGACAATCGTTGCTCCAGGACACAAAGTAGCAGGTGCGACAAACCCAGAACAATTATTTGCAGCTGGATATAGTGCTTGTTTTAACAGTGCTTTGGATTATGTGAAAAAACAAGCACAAGTAGATGGTGAATCAACTATTGAAGTAACTGTTTCACTATACAATTTGAGCCAAACTGCATTACCTGATGTTCAATTAGGTGTTGAAATCGAAGGCCACATTGAAGGAATTACTTTAGAAAAAAGCCAAGAATTATTAGAAATCGCACACCAAACATGCCCTTATTCTCGTGCAACTCGTGGAAATATTGAAGTATCAGTAAAAGCAATCTAATTTTATTTGAAAGGATGAAGCAAGATGACAACGACAAAAGCAGTCGTAATTAATCAATACGGCGGGAAAGAACAACTGACAGATGCAACTGTGACGTTACCTGAGTTATCCGCTCATCAAGTGTTGGTTAAAGTAAAAGCAACTTCGGTAAATCCACTTGATTGGAAGTTACGTGAAGGATATTTGCAACAAATGATGCCATGGGAATTCCCGATTATTTTAGGCTGGGATGTTGCAGGTATCATTGAAGAGGTAGGTTCACAGGTTTCTGACTGGAAAGTTGGTGATTGGGTTGCCGCTAGACCAGATACGACTCGGTTTGGTACGTATGCAGAGCACACAATTGTTGATGATCATCTTCTAGCAAAATTACCGGAAGAAGTATCATTTAAAGATGCAGGTGCACTACCTTTAGCTGGTTTGACCGCTTATCAAGCACTATTTACCCATGGGAAACTTCAAGCAGGACAAAAGGTGCTCATTCATGCTGGAGCTGGTGGCGTGGGAACATATGCGATTCAATTAGCGAAAGAAGCTGGTGCGTATGTAATTACTACGGCTAGTCCGAAAAATCATCAGCTATTAAAAGAATTAGGTGCTGATGAAGTGATTGATTATCATACGACTGATTTTGAGACTACTTTAAGTGAGATTGATTTGGTTCTTGACACAATGGCAGGAGAGGTACAACGAAAAAGCATCACTGTACTGAAGCCTGAAGGACGTTTAATCAGTATTCTTTCGATAGACGAAGATCCACGGATTCAAAAAAAAGGGATTCATGCTGAGGCTATCTGGCTGAAACCAAATGGCGAAGAATTAGCATCCTTAGTTAAGCTGATGGCTGAAAAGAAACTAAAAAGCGTGATTGGCGCTGAATTTCCGCTGAACCAAGCGGGGATTTATGCTGCACATGAACTCAGTGAAACGCACCATGCAGTAGGAAAAATCGTGCTAGTTGCTGAAACTGAATCAAATGCATATTAGGTCAAAAATGAGGTTCTGTTGCAAAGTTTTAAATAAAGAATAAAATCCCTTACGGTATCTATGATTTAAGC
>NZ_JVVG01000033.1:0-356 GCF_001053265.1 Carnobacterium sp. 1290_CSPC | reverse complement strand
TGATTGATTGTATGATCAATCTACTAAGAAATATAGGAGAAGATAAATGTAAAACCGTTACACCCGATAGAGGAAAAGAATTCTCCCAACATAGTCGAATAACGCTAGAATTAAATGGCACTAAAGTGTATTTTCCAGATCCACATGCTCCATAGCAACGTGGTACAAACGAAAATACTAATGGTTTATTACGTGAATATTCACCTAAAGGTGAAGATATTTCAGGTATTTTCGATAGTCAAATTCAAGAATGAGCGAATAAATTAAACACGCGACCACGGAAATGTCTAAACTGGAAAACCCCTTATGAAGTATTTTTTAATGAATCGTTGCACTTAATCTGACAATTGAAGATA
>NZ_JVVG01000032.1:0-511 GCF_001053265.1 Carnobacterium sp. 1290_CSPC | reverse complement strand
GGAAAACACCTTATGAAATCTTTTATAAAACTGTGTTGCACTTAATTTGACAATTTAAGGCATAAAAAAACAGAATGAAACTATTCTCTTTTTGATATCAACTAAACCCCATCAAAATATCCAAATAAATTATTTTTTTAATATCTCAATATGTAATTTTACATTCTTCATTGAATCATACATAATAAAACATGAAGCAACAAAATATTTTACACTTCTCGGAACGTCTTTTCTCTATGGTTTTAATTATTTCGTTTGTCAAATTAAGTTGGACAAAATTTCTTCATCCATGTAGCTCAAAAATACTTCCAGCGGTGTCTGATAGTTTAAAGATTTTCTTGGGATATGGTTTCTTTTGGAAGCCATGGAAGAAACGATAAAGTCCATATAATTGTGTAAAAGATAAAAGGCCATGTAACAACCCTTTTACGGTACACCCTAAATAGACAAAAAGAGGCTGGGACAAAAGGTCTCTCAAAAAAATACACTCCCAAAACTATGAACTTTTTTG
>NZ_JVVG01000031.1:0-787 GCF_001053265.1 Carnobacterium sp. 1290_CSPC | reverse complement strand
AAGGGTAAATGCACTCACTACGTTCGCCCTTGCTGCTTTTTCTATTGCCATTTTTAACGCTTATGCCGACGAAAAGACCAAACAGGTGTAAATATACTCGAATTGATTTAAAACGCCTTAAAACGCAAATATGAGCTTCTAACGACTTAATTCATCTCTATCTCGTGTTCGAGTTTCATTTCTATGAATTTTTTCAAACTCTCCACCTTTTACAAACTCTTTAATTTCACTCACAAGGTTATTCATGAGCTTTTCAGCTTGTCTAACAGTTGCACCAAGGGTATTTTCCATAAACTGATTAAAACCTCTGTAAATGCCCTTAATTTCGTTTTTAAGCGATTTATTCTCTTTCTCCAACGAATCAATTTTCTCTAAATTATTATTAAATCTATCTGCCAAATCATTGTAATCACGCACTACCTCTTTGTATTTGCCTTTTACGTAATCAATTCTTTTTGGTAAATCTGTTTCTGCATATTTTTTTAGTTGCTCATTCGATTTATATAAATCTTCATAGCCTTGTATTAAAGCATTTAATTTACTTTCAGGGATAATCACATTTCCTGTTTTTCGTTCTTCATTTTTCGTAAATTCATGACGTAACTTACCAATTCCAATCGTTTCGCCACTTGGTACTTTAACCGTTTTCGTTTCGTCTTTTAAATCTAAACTTTCTTTGTTGATTGTTGGTGTTTTATCGTTCGATAACGCTAAAACTTCTGACTTTCGCTGTTCCAGCGTGGTAGTCATCTCTTTTAATTCGTCCTTTGCCTTTTTATATTCAGGC
>NZ_JVVG01000030.1:0-220 GCF_001053265.1 Carnobacterium sp. 1290_CSPC | reverse complement strand
TTACGATACTTTGTTACCCAAACCAAATGGAAATTAAAATCATAGACATTTGTCCTTGTTCTCACTATCATATGTAAACACCTCTTTAACTACATTATAGCAATTGTTATCGCTATAAACAATAGTCATAGGTATGGTATAATATATCTATAAATGCAAGGGGGGGTGAAAACATGTATCAAGGAATTGAGTGTAAAATCTATCCTAACGAAAAACAGCG